>DASSGK010000390.1:0-55380 GCA_035693505.1 Vicinamibacterales bacterium | reverse complement strand
CCTCGGCAGCGATCCGCCGATGGTGTTTTTCGCGGGCAACGCGGGCGCGAAAGGCACGCCGCGATGAAAAAGTTCCTGAAGTGGGCCTTGCTGGTCCTGGCCGTCATCGTCGTCTGCGGCTTCGGCGCGTTCCTCTATTTCATCCCGCCGTTTTTCGTCACGCCGCCAGAAGACTTCGGCAAGGCGCTCGCCGACGCGGCTCCTCCGGTCACCGATATCGCCGATCCGGCCCAGCGCGCGATTGCGGCCCGCGGACGGTACCTGGTGACGACGCATGGCTGCATCGGCTGCCATGCGACCAACGGTTCGCAGGGGCCGGACCTGACGAAGTATCTGGCCGGCGGCGCGTTGAGGTTCCAGACGCCGCACGGCACTTTCATCAGCCGCAATCTGACCCCCGATCAGGAGACCGGCATCGGGCGTCGAACCGACGATGAGGTGAAGCGCGTCCTGCGCAGCGGCACGTTCCCAGACGGGCACGTCGCGATCGGCACCGTGATGCCGTGGCCGGCCTTCTCGAACTGGACCGAAGAGGATCGCCACGCGGTTGTGGCGTACCTCCGCCACCTGAAGCCGATCGCTCACCGGATTCCGGATCCGGCGCCCGGCAACGCGGTCACGATTCCGGGCGCCATCGAGCAGGACTACGCGGGCAGGGACTACGGCATAAAGTGAGAAGTGAGAAGTGAAAAGGCAGAAGTGTGAGGGCAGACGTGAGAGTCGTTGCACCTGAGTTAGCTCTCTCGTCCCGCGGTGATAAGCTGCGCACCCAAAGGAGATCAAGCATGCGGAGGCTGGGGCTGATGATGCTGCTTGCGGCGACGTTCTGTGTCGTTGCGTCAGCGCAGGAAACCACTGGAACCATTACAGGCGTCACGAGCGATCAGACCGGTGGAGTGCTGCCCGGCGTCACGGTGACGATCAGAAATACGAACACCAACATCTCCCACACGGTCGTCACCAACGAGACCGGTTCGTACACGATGCCGCTCTTGCCGGTCGGCTCGTACGAAGTGACGTTCGAGCTCTCGGGCTTTCAGACGGTCACGTTGAAGGCCATCGAACTGCACGTCAACGATCGCCTCAAGCTCGATGGGCGCATGACGGTGGGCGGCGTCGCCGAAAGCGTCGAGGTGTCCGCCGGGCAGACGCTGGTGCAGCCGATCGCGGCGCTCCAGTCGACGATCACCTCGACGCAGGTGAAGGAGCTGCCGCTCAACAACCGGAACTTCGTCCAGCTGGCGACGCTGGCGCCCGGCGTGTCGAGCGACCTGGCCGACGAGGTCGGCATCGGCCTCACCAGCACCGTCAGCATGTCGATCAACGGATCCCGCCGGAATGCGGTGAACTGGCTGGTCGACGGCGCGTCGAACGTCGACGTCGGATCGAACATCACGCTGCTGTCGACGCCGAGCCTCGAGTCGATCGAGGAGTTCAAAATCATCACGAACGGCTACCAGGCCGAGTGGCCGCGGAGCGGCGGAGGCGTCATCAACGTGGTGACCAAGTCGGGCTCGTCGCGCTTCTCAGGAAGCGCGTACGAGTTCCTTCGAAGCGACAAGTTCAACGCCAACTCCTACTTCCGCAACCTCAACCCGGACCCGGCGATCAACAGCGCGCCGCCCGCGTTGAAGTACAACAACTTCGGCGCCACCGTCGGCGGTCCGGTGATTCCGACCAAGATGTTCTTCTTCTTCTCGGAAGAAGCGCGCCGGATCAACCGCGCGCCGACGGCGCTGAACGTGACGACCTACGATCCGGCGTGGCTGACCGACACGACCAACCCGAACTACGTGCCGCCGGCCTTACGCGATCCGAACGCGCTGAAGATCCTCGGACTGTTTCCGACGCCGAACGTTCCGGGCCGCCTGCAGTTCCTGAGCACGCAGCCGACGATCAACAACACGCGGCAGGAAGTCGTGCGCGTCGACTACGACCTGAATGCCAATTACCGGCTGACCGGACGGTACTCGCACGACAACAGCTTCACTGAAGAGCCGACCGGGCTCTTCAACAGCGTTCCAGTGCCGAACGTGGCGACCACCGACACGAACGTGCCCGGCCAGGTGGCGGCAGTCATTCTGCGATCCACGCACGGCGGGACGAAACTCAACGAGCTGCAGTTTCAGTTCTCAGGCAACAGCATCTCGGACACGAACCAGGCCGCCGATCGGAACCTCCGCTCGTCGCTTGGGCTCAACATCCCCGAGGTTTTCCCCGGCAACGATCTCGGCGTCATGCCGCTCGTGAACGTGACCGGGCAGCTGTCGCTGGTCGGCGCGAACCAGCTCTATAACATCGTGTACAAGAACTACACAATCACCGACAGCTTCACGTGGCAGCACGGAGCGCACGCGTTGAAGTTCGGCGGGCTCATGACGTTCGAGCAGAAGAACGAGAACGCGTCGAACGTCACGCAGGGCAGCTTCACCTTCGCCGCCGGCGGCGGCCGCACGGCCTTCTACAATTTCCTGAGCGGGAATGCCGACGGTCTCTGTGGCAACGCGTGCACCTACAGCGAAGCGCAGAACGACGTGACCGAACACCTGCGATTCAATCGCTACGAGATGTATGCGCAGGACAGCTGGAAGCCGGCGGCGAACGTAACCGTCGACTACGGCATCCGGTATTCGCTCTACCCGCCGATCACGGATGCGAACAACGTGCTGACGAATTTCCTGCCGTCGGCCTACGTCGCCGCCAACGCACCAAAGTGCGCCAATGCGGCCTGCACGCTGATCAACGCCGGCACCGGCGATCCGCTCAACGGCATCATCGTCGCGGGCAAGACATCGCCGTTCGGCGATTCGATCTACTCCTTCGACAAGGGCGATATCCAGCCCCGCATCGGGGTCACCTGGGATCCGAAGTCCCAGGGCCGCACGATCTACCGCAGCTCGTACGGCATTTACTACGATCAGGCGCTCGTCGGGATCTTCGAACAGAACTCGTTCACGAATCCGCCGTTCGTCAACACGGTCAGCATCCTGAACCCGAAGCTGTCCAACCCGGGCAGCGGCACGACGTCGGCGACCACCGGCGTGCTGGCGCTCATCGGCAACGGCGACGACTTCAAGACGCCGCGGACGCAGGAGTGGAGCGCCGGCGTGCAGCAGCAGCTGTACCAGCGCGGCGCGCTGGACGTCAGCTACGTGGGCGCCCACGGCGATCATCTGATCCGCCCCATCGACATCAACTATCCCAACCCGGCCGACGTGCTGCGGCTCGGCTCGGTGAACCTCGCGCGTCCGTACCAGGGCTACGGCGCGATCACGCTGCGCGAAACCACGGCGCGGAGCAACTACTGGGGCATTCTCACGAGCTTCCGTCACAACGGCGGCGCGGCCGGTTCGCTGACGCTGAACTACACGCTCAGCCGCAACCAGACCGATTCCACCAACGATCGCGACGCCGTGGACATTCCACAGGATCCGCACAATCTCGCCGTCGAGTACGCCGACGCGCGCACCGATCGTCGTCACATCTTCACCGCGAACTACGTGTACGAGATTCCATTCATGAAGACGTCGCCGAACGCGCTGCTCAAGGCGGTGTTCGCCGGTTGGCAGATTGCCGGCCTCACGTCGATCAACTCGGGGCAGCCGGTCTCCCGCATCTCGGAGAACACCAACGGCTTCCTGCGCGGCGGCCGTCCGAACATCGTCGGCGACCCGGCGGCCGGCGACCAGACGGCGAATCTCTACTGGTTCAACCCGAACGCATACGCGCCGGCGGCTGACGGCACGTACGGCAACTCGGTGCGCTCGGAGTGGCGGCAGCCGGGTCGCAACCAGACCGACCTGTCGCTGTCGAAGAACTGGACGTTCAACCGCACGCAGCGCTTCCAGTTCCGCGTGGACGCGATCAACGCGTTCAACCACACGCAGTGGCTGGCGGATCCGAACGTCGCCGGGCTGGACAACACGTGCACGACCAGCCTCACGACGTGCAATCCGTCCAACGACACGTTCGGGCAGATTCTCGGGACGCGCGCGCCCCGAGAGATTCAGCTCGGGTTCAAGTTCTACTGGTAAGACGATAGGAGGGAACCGCGGAGACCCGCTGAGATCGCAAAGGCTTTTTCTCTGCGTGCTTTGCGCGCTTTGCGGTTTCTTCCGGTCCGCCACTCCCAAACGTGGAATAATTCGAGGCATGAAGAAGCTGTTTCTCGCGATCGCGGCGATCGGACTGACGACGCTGCCGCTGCTGGCGCAACACCCGGCCGAACACGGCGCCGATCCGGACAAGAAGATGGCGGGGCCCGGCACGCTCCCATCGGGCTGGCAGGGGCGTCTCGATTCAGGCGACAAGACGCTCGCGGGCGTGAAGGCGTCGCAAATGGGCGGCGGCGTTCACTTCATGACCGGACCCGCCGGCATCTACTACAAGCCTGCGGACAAGGCGTCCGGCGCGTACGAGACGCACGCCACGTTCACGCAGATGGAGAAGGCCGCGCATCCCGAGGCGTACGGCTTGTTCATCGGTGGATCGAGCCTCGACGGGGCGGCCCAGAAGTACACGTACTTCATCGTGCGGCAGGACGGGAAGTACATGATCAAGCGCCGCGCGGGCGCAGACACGCCGACAATCGTGGACTGGACCGACAGCGCCGCCATCAAGAAGCCGGACAGCAGCGGCAAGATGAGCAATACGCTGGCGATCGAAGTCTCGAAGGACAAGGTGCGCTTTCTCGTGAACGGCACCGAGGTCACCTCGATCGACGCCGCGAAGGTCGACACGGCCGGCACGCCCGGTCTCCGCGTGAACCACAATCTCAACCTTCACGTCGAAGGCTTCGCGACGAAGAGCCGCTGACAGCCGAAGCGCTCGCCAGCTTCTGCAATGGCTGACACCATCGACTGGCCGCCGCCGCGCCCACCGCGGCGGCGCGGCCTGCCCATCCTCATCGGCGTCGCCGTCGTGCTCGTGCTGGGGCTCGGCACCGCCCTCTCCTATTACGTCGAGGCGCTGTGGTTCGAGTCGCTCGGCGTCGCCAGCGTCTTCTGGACGACGCTGCGCCTCCAAAGCCAGACGTTCACGTTCTTCGCGGTGTCGACGTTCTTCATCCTCTACGGATCGTTCCTCGCGCTGAAGCCGCCAAGGCTCGGTGAACTGGCGGGGCTGCCGATCCTGATCAACGGTCAGCCGATCAAGCTGCCCGTGGAACCGGTCATCCGTCTCGTCGCGCTGGGCGGCTCATTCGTGATCGCCGCGGCGACCGGTGCCGCGATGATGAGCGAGTGGAACATCCTCGCGCTGTACTGGCAGGCTGGCTCAGAGGCGGTTCGCACGGCCGGTCAGTCGCTGGTGGACCCGATCTTCGGACGGCCGCTGTCGTTCTTCCTCTTCACGCTGCCGGCGTGGCAGCTGATCAGCGGCTGGCTGATGACGCTCTCGGTGATCGTCGGCGCGATGGCCGCCTTCTTCGTGATGATCACCGGCGGCTCGCGCATGCTCGGCGGCCGCCGCGATTCGAGCGATTCAGCGTGGCGCGGATTGTCGATGGCCTTCGCGTTCGTGCTGTTCATGCTCGCGTGCCGGGTCTATCTCGGGCGATTCGACCAGCTGTTCGAAGATCACACGATCTTCGCCGGCGTCACGTACACGGAAGCGCACGTCACGCTGACGGGTCTGCTGATCGTGTCCATCGCGCTCGTCGTCGGTGGGCTGCTCGCGCTCGTCAACGCGGTCTCCGCGCCTCGCGTCCGCTGGCTGGTGCTGGCGGTCGCGCCGGCGGCGGTCTGCTACATCCTCACCGGTTTCGCAAGCTGGTACGTCACGAGCTTCATCGTCAAGCCGAACGAGCTGGTGCGGGAGGCCCCCTTCATCACGCACAACATCGAGATGACGAGAAGGGCGTTCGGGCTGGATCGCATCGAACAGCATCCGTTCCCAGCCGACAGCGGCGTAGAAGCGGTCGACGCCGAACACAACCAGGACACGCTGCAGAACATCAGGCTCTGGGACTGGCGCGCGCTCCAGGACACGCTGAGGCAGATTCAGGAAATCCGGACGTACTACGACTTCCCCGACATCGACATCGATCGCTACACCGTCAACGGATCGACGCGCCAGATGATGCTCGCGGCACGCGAGCTGAACATCGACAAGCTCCCAGAGAGCAGCCGGAACTGGATCAACGAGAAGCTGATCTACACGCACGGCTACGGCGTCACGATGAACCCAGTCAACGGGTTCACGCCAGAAGGCCTACCCACGCTCATCCTCTCGAACATGCCGGTGCAGACGACGATTCCGTCGATCGCCGTCACGCGGCCGGAGATCTATTTCGGCGAGCTCACCAACACCGACGTGTACGTGAAGACGCGGCAGAAGGAGTTCAACTACCCGCAGGGGGAGACCAACAGCCTCACGTCGTACGAGGGGAACGGGGGCATTCAACTGGGCGGCTTCTTCCGCCGGCTGATCATCGCCCTCGATCGCGGTGACCTGGCCAAGCTCCCGTTCAGCGACGACGTCAACGCCGAGAGCCGCCTGCTCATGCGGCGAAACATCCGCGACCGCGTCAGCACGCTCGCGCCTTTTCTCACCTTCGACGAAGATCCCTACGTCATCGTCGGCGAAGACGGCCGCCTGGCGTGGATGATGGACGGCTACACCACGTCGGAGTCGTTTCCGTACGCGCGGCACTTCCGGCTGGGGCGCGATCGCGTGAACTACATGCGCAACAGCATCAAAGGCATCATCGACGCCTACGATGGCACGACGACCTTCTACGTCTTCGACGACGAAGATCCGATCATCGCTGCTTACCGCGGCATCTTCCCCGGCCTCTTCAAGGACGGATCGGCCATGCCGCCGGCGATGCGCAAGCACGTGAGATACCCAGAGCTGCTGCTGCAGATGCAGGCGTCCGTCTACGGGCTGTATCACATGACGGATCCCGGTGTGTTTTACAACCGCGAGGATCTCTGGAGCGTCGCGGTCGAAGGGGGATCGCGCAACGATCGCGGCCAGGCCGCTCAAGCGACGGAGCCGAACTTCGTCCTGATGAAGCTGCCTGGTGAGAAGGCCGCTGAGTTCGTCGAAATCCTTCCGTTCACACCCGCGAACCGCAACAACCTGATCGGCTGGATTGCGGGACGCAGCGACGATGCCAACTACGGCAAGGCCGTCGTGTATGACTTCCCGAAGACGAAGCTCGTCGACGGCCCGCTGCAAGTGGAAGCGCGCATCGATCAGAACGCGCAGCTGTCCGGTCAGCTCTCGTTGTGGAATCAGCAAGGGTCGCACGTGCGCCGCGGCGGCCTTCTCGTAATACCGGTGGGTCGCGCGCTGTTGTACGCGGAACCGGTGTACCTGCAAGCCGAGCGCAGCCCGATGCCGGAACTGCGGCTGGTCGTCCTTGCGCTCCAGGATCGCCTCGCGTACGGACCGACGTTCGAAGTCGCGATGGCGGCGTTGTTCGGCAACGGCCAATCGACGCTGGCGACGGCGCCAGGCGCGCCGCAGCCCGCGGCATCGAGCGCACCCGTCGCCCCCGGAGCCGCGGCCGCGCCACCGTCAGCAGCCACCGACATCAACGAACTGATCCGCTCCGCAGCGAAGGATCTCGAGGAGTATCAGCGCCTCACGGCCGAAGGCAAACTCGGCGAGGCAGGACAACGCCTCGAAGCGTTGAAGACGAAGCTGGACGCACTGAGCAGACAGCGGCGCTGACAGTGGAAAAATTGAGGCGTAGGGCTAAGGGCTCAGGGCGCAGGGCTTAGAGCTAAGGGCAAGGGCTCAGGGTCATGGCTGATATCGACAGCCTGAGCCCCGAGCCCTGAGATGTTTAGCTTCCCACCCTCTCCGCCAGCGTCAGGATGTACCCGTCCGGGTCTTCGATCGCGAACTCACGCATGCCGTAGAACTGCGTCACGATCGGCATCACGATCTTTACGATCGGCTTCAGCCGATCGTGCAGCGCATCGACGCCTTCCAGCTCGATGAACAGCGTCCCGGTGGCGCCGATCGGCTTGCCGCCGAAGGCCGGATACTCCTTCACCGCGGCGGTCGCCTCGTTGAAGAAGATCTCGACGGCGCCGCTCGTGACCGAGCCAAACGCGAATGGCGCCGCATCCGGCACGGTCATGCCGCGCGAGAACCCGAGCGTGCCTTCGTAGAAAGCGAGGCTGCGCTCGACATCGGCTACCAGAAGATTGGGCGTGAGCTTTTTGAACTGAGGCATGGGGCACACCTTTCGTGTGCTCGCTGATGCCTACATCCGCGACCTCGGCGAGAACGAGGGGCGAGTAGGGGCCGGTCGGCCCCGCTAGGTACAGCCCGGAGGATACCACAGGTAAAATGCCGGAATGCGCATTGTTCCTGTTCTCGTATTCGCTCTGGCCGCGGCCGGCGCCTCGGCGCAGACCGCGCCTCCTTCGACTGTCGCAGCGCCCGCAGATGTGGCCGCCCCGCCCGCAAACGCCACCAAAACCGCGTCGGGCCTGGCGACCCGGATCCTCGCACCGGGAAAAGGCGCGGATCATCCCGCCAAAGAAGATGTCGTGACCATCCACTACACGGGGTGGAAGACCGACGGCACTATGTTCGACAGCTCGGTGACGAAGGGCAAGCCGTCCAGTTTCCCCGTCAATCGGGTGATCGCCGGCTTCAGCGAAGGGCTGCAGCTGATGGTCATCGGCGAGAAGCGCCGCCTGTGGATTCCCGAGTCGCTCGCGTACAAAGGTGCGCGGGAACCGAAAGGGATGCTCGTGTTCGATATCGAGCTGCTCGCGATCCCGACGCGCGCGCCCGCCGACGTGAAAGAGCCACCCGCTGATGCCAAGAAAACGCCCAGCGGCCTGGCCTACAAGGTGCTGCAGCAGGGCGTCGGCGGACGTCACCCGCGATCGAACAGCGAGGTGACCGTCCACTACACGGGCTGGACGACAGACGGAAAGATGTTCGACAGCTCGGTGGTACGGGGACAGCCGACGACGTTCAGCCTGGACGGCGTCATCGCCGGCTGGACCGAAGGGCTCCAGCTGATGTTCGAAGGCGAGAAGACCCGGTTCTGGATTCCCGAAAAGCTCGCCTACGAGGGAAAGAAAGCGCCGTACGGTCTGCTCGTCTTCGACATCGAGCTGATCAAGATCGCCCAGTAGCTCGTTGCTGCGTCGCGTCTGAAATGCGGCGGGTCGCCCGCTGGAAACGATCGGCGAGGGCCCGCCGCACGTGGTCGGGCACCGGCCCGATGCGCGAGAGCGTCGCCTGCGCCTGCCGCACTTCATCGCCCGCCGCACGCAGACGGCTGTCATCGTCGGCCTTCCCGCCGATGGTGTTGGCGGCGAGCGCTTCTTTCAGCATGGCGGCCAGACGCGTTGTTGGCGACAGCGCGGCGTCGGCCGCGGCGGATGCCGGCCCGCCGATCGACTTGGCGAGCGCCTCGATCCGCTGAACGATCGTCTCCATCTTCTTGCGATTCGCGTCGGGATCGAGATCCGAGCCGCCGAAGACCGACGGCCAGCGCTGGATCACGGCCGCGAACGCCTTCGTGAAGCGCTCGTCGAGCGCCATCGCGCGATCGCGATCGACGCCGCGAGCCGCGATCTCGGACTGCCATCGTCCTCTCAACGCACGAACGGTCTGCATGAGATCGGCGGGAGGCTGATCGCTTGCCACCGGCTGTGTTGCCGCGGCCGGGGGCGCTTCTTCCGTCTCCGGCACTGATCCGGACTCTGTCGCCGCCGGCAATGGACTGTCGGCGGGTGCAGCAAGCGCCTCGAGCTCGGCGCAAATCGCCTCGCGCGCGGCGACGCGCTCACCGAGCGCGATGTCGTGACGATGGGCGTAGCGGGCAAAAAAGTGATCGGCGGCGCCGCGGAATCGCTGCCAGAGCGCCTCCGAGCGGCTCTTCTTCACGGGACCGATCGTCTTCCATTCGGCCTGCAGCCGCTTCATCTCGAGCGCCGCGGCGTCCCAGTCGGTCGAATCCTTCAGGGCGTCGGCCCTGGCGCACAGCGCCTCTTTCTTCGTGAGATTGTCCGCCCAGACCGTCTTGCGCTCCGCGAGGTCGGCATGCCGACGCGTGAAGAAGCGGTCGCACGCGCTGCGGAACCGCTCCCAGATCGACTTTTCCTGGCCGCGGCTCACCGCGCCAATCGTCTTCCACTCCGCCTGCAGCTTCTTGATCTCGTCGGCGGTCTGAATCCAGTTGGTCGAGTCCGCCAGCGCCTCTGCGCGTTCGCACAACGCGATCTTCTTCGCGAGGTTGCCGCCGCGTGCCTCGGCCTGCGCGGCGAAATGCGCCTCGCACCGGGACCACGCCTCGTCGTGCGCGGTCTTGAAGCGTTTCCAGAGGAGCTCGCCTTGCGCCCGCGGCACATCGGCGGCAAGACGCCACTGCTGCTGCAGATCGCGCACCTGCCTGGCGATCGCTTCCGGGTCTTCGACGGACTTGAGCGCCTCCATCTTCTCGCAGAGCTGTTCCTGGATCCCGACGTTCGCCCAGCGCTGCCAGTCGGCGACGTCGCGCAGCTCCTGAACTTTCGGCATGAGCAGCGTCTGCGACGCCTTCAATCGCCGTACGATCTCGTCATAGTCCTTCTTGGACGGCAGTTGCGGGAGCGAGCTGAGCGAGGATCGGATCTCTTTGAGCGCGCGCTCTCCGGCTTTGAGCGTCAGATCCGTCCTCGCGCCGATCGCTTCGATCCGTCCGACCAGCTGGAGCGCGCGCGCCAGCGCTTCGCGCCGCGCCTTTTGATCCTGCTCGTGCGCGGCGGCGTCACGCCCGGCAAAGGCCGTCTGCGCATCCGCGTAACGCTCGGTGACGGCGGGATCGCTGATCAGTCCGGCGCCCAGGTCGTGCCACTCGCGGCGGATTGCCGCAAATTGTCTGCGGGCGGCCGGCAAATCCTCGAGCGTCGCTACCCGGGCCGCCTCGTCCGCCAGTTCCCTCAGGCGCGATCGGCGCCGCTCGACGTCCCGCCACTCGGCGTGGCGCTTCTGGCACGCGCGAACCGCCCGCTCGTATCGGCGCGTGAGCTCGTCGTGCGCGGCACGATCGTCGAGCGCCGGCATGCCTTCCCACTCGGCCGTGGCGATCTCGAGCTCCTCGAGCGCCTTCTCGCCCTGTATCTTCTCAATCCGATCGCAGAGCTCGATGCGTGGAGCCGCCGCGATCTCGCGCGCCTCGCGCGCAAGGCGCTCGTCTTCGGCACGAACGGCTTCGTCGCGGGCACGCTCGGCGTCGACCGCCGCTGTCTCTTGTGCCTGCTCAGAATGAGTCGTATTGGCTTCGACCGCCGGCGGCATCGCAGCCGCCGCAGCGGCGTCAGCGGCCGCGCGAGCCTCCTGCTCCTCGACGGCGAGCCGTTCGTCCATCTCGCGAACGATGGCGCGCGCGCGTTTCGACGCGCTCTTGTTCTTCGCACGCGCGGCGATCTGCTCGAGCTCGCCGCGGTCGGTGATGCGCTCAACGGCGGCGAGAGTCGGATCCTTGAATTCGCTGTTCAGGGCCACGGCGAGCACTTCGGTGTGATCGCCGACGCGATCGAAGGCCGCACGCCGTACCGCCTCGTGCTCCGCGTGGCGCGCGATCGAACCGAGCGCGTGGACGTCGGTCACGCGCTCGAGTGCCGCGGCGGCCGTCGCTTCCCGGGACGCGTTCTTCGCGATCCCGATCAGAATCTTCGGGTCTTCGATGGCGGCGACTGCCGCCAGGCTCTCGGCCTCGCCAAGGCCTTCGAATGCCTCGAGCGCGATGTCGCGCAGCATCGACAGGGCCTGCCCGCGCACGTGCTCGTCGGCGTCGGCCTTTGCGACGCCCGCCAGCGCCGGCGGATCCATCAGCTTTGCCACCGCCGCTCGCCTGACGCGCGGATCGCTGTCCTCGCGCGCCACCTCGAGCAGGAGGTCGCGTTCGTCGAGCGGGAGCTCCTGAACGAACTGCAGGCGGGCCGCCGCGTCGGGGTTCTTGTGACCGGGATGAGTGCGGAATCGATCGAGCAGTGCCATACACGCTCCAGCCTGACCGCCCCGCGGGGCGGTCAGCTTGTGAGTTGGGTCAACTTCGCGACGATGTCGCGGCCGTGGGACGCGGCGCTGACCTTGGTGTCGATGTCCAGAATGCGGCCGTCCGCTCCGATGTAAAACGTCCAGCGCGAGGCATACCCACTCGCGCTGAGCACGCCATACGCCCGAGCGACCTCCTTGGTCGGATCGCTCAGAATCGGGTACACGAGCCCCAGAGATTCCGCAAAGCGCCGATTCGTATCGGCCGTGTCGACGCTCGCGGCAAAATAACTGACGTTCAGCCCCCGCAACGCTTCGTCGCTCGAACTGAGCGACTTGCATTCGGCGGTTCAACCGCCCGTGAAGGCCTTCGGAAACCAGGCGATCACGACGGGCCGGCCCAGCAACTCCTTTAGACGATAGGTTCGGCCATCGGATCCCGGCAGCGTGAAGTCGGGAGCCAGATCGCCAGGTTTCAATTCGACGCGCGTTCCAGGATCGTTGGTGGCCACGTTGTAGAGTCCGGTCGCGGCGGCGGCGGCCGTGGTCGCCAGTCGCCTCAGCTGATCAAACAGATACAGACACGGCCTCCGGTCGAATATGCCATTCTAATGAAGGGCGTCCAATACATGTGTGACACCGGTGGCAGGTTTTTTCGGACTTCGTTCCATTCTCCAATTCTGCGGATCGGTCTACTACTTGGTGTCGTTGTTGCGGCCACCGGCTGCGACAAGCTCGGGCTCGGCGATAACGGAAGTCCGACGGCGCCCAGCCCTCCTGCGCCGGGCTCGGCTATTTTTTATACCGCCGTCGGCGCCAGCGATGCGGCCGGGGTCGGCTCAAGCGCCGAATGCGTGCCCTTTACCGACTGCCCGAACGGGATGGGTTACGTGCCCGTAACGGTGCGGGCGCTCAAGGCACAGGGATTTACCGTCACCAGCCTGAACGGCGGGATTCCAACGACGGTCATCGGCCCAGATTTCGGGGCCCTCGGCGCAATGTATGGACGCATCATCGTCGGCAGCATGATCGAAACTCAGATGCCGTTCGTGCAAACCAATGCGACGGTGGTGACCATTTTTGCCGGCGTGAACGAGATCCTCACGATCAGGGCGGCGCTTGGCGGCGGGGCGGGTGGGAGCGACCCGAACGCGTTCATCGACGCGCAGGTGAGGGCGTTCGCCAACGACTACGCGACGTTGCTGACCGGCATCCGCGCGCGCGCGGGCTCCCCGCGGATCGTCATTCTCAACGTCCCCAACGCGGCCGGCATGCCTTTCATGGCTGCCGCCTCGCTCGCCGATCGGCAGGCAGCGCAGCGCATGGCCGTCGGGATGTCGAAAACCGTGGTCAACCCACTGGTGTCATCCTCGGTCACCGTCATCGACATGATGTGTGACGGGCGCAGCTACGCCCCGTCGAACTACTCGTCGGACGGCCTGCATCCCAACGACCCCGGCTACGCGTTCATCTCCTCGGAAGTCGTGAAAGCGATCACCCAGCGTTCGTACCCCGCGCCGCAAGCCAGCTGTGCCGGAATGACCATCGTCCCGTGACGACTTGAGCCATGCGCCGCTACGCCCTTGCGCTGACGTTCATCGGCGTCGCGCTCATGCTTTACCTGCTGACGAGCGGACTACCGGTCGCCGCAGCTGCGGACGGCGCGCTCGTCGCGGTGGGCGGCGGCGACACGAACGAGGCCATCGTGGCGCGGACTCTGGAGCTCGCGGGCGGACGGAATGCCGTGGTCGTCGTGTTGCCGCAATCCTCCGCGCTCCCGGATGCCGGCGACAGCTCGGTCGAGACGTGGAAGAAGGCAGGCGCGAGAGACGTCAGGAAGGTGAGCTTTGACGATCGGGATGCGGCGCGCCGCGCGATCGAGTCGGCCACGCTCATCTGGATGCCGGGCGGCGACCAGAACCGGTTCATGAGCGCGATCGCGAGGACGGGCCTCGACGATCTGATCCGCGCGCGTCACGCGGCGGGCGTGACGATAGGGGGCACGAGCGCCGGCGCGGCGATTCTCTCCAGGGTGATGCTGACGGGCGACGCCGACCTGAAGAGTGTCGACGCCGGATCGACCGTCACCGCACCTGGTCTCGGACTCTGGTCCGACGTGATCGTCGATCAGCATTTCCTCAAGCGGCAGCGCGAGAGCCGGCTGATCAGCGTCGTCATCGATCATCCGACGCTCGTCGGCGTCGGGATCGACGAAGGCACCGCGGTCGTCGTTCGCGGTACGCAAATCGAAGTGGTCGGCAAGAGCGCTGTCATCGTGATCGATCCTCGCGGCGCGAAGATCGCGCCTTCAGCATCAAGTCCCGTCGCGGCCGGCACCGGCCTGACATTCCACGTCCTGCGGTCGGGGATGACGCTCGACCTCGCGCAGCCGTGACATTCGCCGAGGCCGTGACCCGGCTGGAGACCGGGTTGAAGGCCGGACTGCCAGGAGCGCCGGCGCACGCGCACCTCGCGCCGGTGCCGCCTCGAAGATGGCCGGCCGGCTTCAACCCCGCGAAGGTTCGTAACGCCGCCGGATTGCTGCTGGTCTTTCCAAAATCAATTGATCCGGCTCCGCATCTCGACAGCGACCAGGCTCACATCATCTTGACCGTGCGGGCGGATGGCCTGCGCCACCCCGGTCAGGTGTCGCTGCCGGGCGGCGTGGTTGACCCGGGCGAAACCTTCGAGCAGGCCGCGCTGCGCGAGGCACACGAGGAAGTGGCGCTCGATGTGGACGATGTCCGCGTGCTGGGAGCATTGACACCGCTGGACATCGCCGTCAGCGGATTTCGACTGCACCCGGTCGTTGCGGCCCAGTCGACGCGGCCGCGCCTGAAGCCATCGGACGCCGAAGTGGCGCGAATACTCGAGGTCAGCGTGGCTGACCTGTTCAACGGCGAACACTTCGTCACGACCGAGCGCAAACGCGACGGATTCACGTTCTCGGTCCCGGCGTTTCGAATCGCGAACGTCGAGGTCTGGGGCGCCACCGCCATGGTTCTGGCCGAGTTTCTCGCCCTGCTGGGATGGGGTGGGCCACCTTGAGATCCGATCGGCCAATCGTGCAGATCATGCACATCTGGAGCGTCGCCGACCACAAAATGAACGGCATTGTCACCGGATTGTATTCAGATGATTGCAACTTCTGCACGGATTTTGGGATAATGACGGGTCTTTCTAACAGTCTGCAACGTGGTTTGAAGGGGGCGCAGCGATGGGGTCCAGAGTGCTCGGCGAGGCAATCGGTTCAATTCGCAACTGGTCGGTCAACGAAGCAAAGGAGCCGCGGGCGCCGCGCGTCACGGAAGCCTTTGGCAGCCTGGTGTTCAACGACGAGGTACAGCAGACGCGCCTCCCCAAGCCGATCTACCACGCGCTGCGCCGCACGATGACGCACGGCGAGCCGCTCGACGTCTCGGTGGCGGATGCGGTCGCTTCGGCAATGAAAGAGTGGGCGGTCGAGCATGGCGCGACGCACTACACGCACTGGTTCCAGCCGCTGACCGGCATCACGGCTGAAAAGCACGACTCGTTCCTCTCGCCGACCAGCGACGGGAAGGCGGTGCTGGAGTTCTCGGGAAAAGAGCTCGTGCGTGGTGAGCCCGACGCATCGAGTTTCCCGTCGGGCGGCATGCGCTCCACCTTCGAAGCGCGCGGGTACACGGCGTGGGATCCGACGAGCCCGCCCTGGCTGCTGAAGAGCGGCAACGCCACGACGCTCGTGATTCCGACGGCGTTCGTGAGCTGGACCGGCGAGGCGCTGGACAAGAAGACGCCGCTGCTGCGTTCGATGGAGGCGCTGTCGAAGCAAGCCGTGCGCATCCTGAAGCTGTTTGGCTCCACCGCTGAACGCGTGGTCACGACGTGCGGTCCCGAACAGGAGTATTTCCTGATCGATCAATACTTCTATCTCTCGCGGCCGGATCTCATCAACGCGGGACGCACGCTCTTCGGCGCGAAACCGCCGAAGGGTCAGGAACTGGAAGATCAGTACTTCGGCGCGATACCCGACCGGGTGATGGCGTTCATGTCCGAAGTCGAGACCGAGCTGTACAAGGTCGGCGTGCCGGTGAAGACGCGGCACAACGAGGTCGCGCCGAGTCAGTACGAGATCGCGCCGGTGTTCGAGAACGCGAACGTCGCGACCGATCACCAGATGATGATGATGGAGACGTTGAAGCGCTCCGCGCCGAAGTTCGGCCTCGCGTGCCTGCTGCACGAGAAGCCGTTTGCGGGCGTCAACGGGTCGGGCAAGCATCTCAACTGGTCGATGAGCGACGACGAGGGCAACAACCTTCTGAGTCCGGGCGCGAACACGCACGACAACATGCAGTTCCTGGTGTTCTGCACCGCGGTCATCCGAGCGGTGAACCGCTGGCAGGGGCTGCTGCGCGCGAGCATCGCGAGCGCCGGCAACGACCATCGTCTCGGCGCCAACGAAGCGCCGCCGGCGATCCTGTCGATCTTCCTTGGCGACATGCTCACCGACATCTTCGAGCAGATCGAGAAGGGCGGCGCCAAGTCGACCAAGCACGGCGGCGTGCTCGATACGGGTGTCCTCGTGCTGCCGAAGCTGCCGCGCGATGCCGGCGACCGGAACCGGACCAGTCCGTTCGCCTTCACCGGAAACAAGTTCGAGTTCCGGGCGGTGTCGTCCAACCAGAGCATCGGCTACCCGAACATCGTGCTGAACCTCGCGGTCACCGAGTCGATCGACTACATCGCGACCGAACTCGAGAAGGCCGTGCAGAACGGCAAGACGCTCAACGAAGCCGTCGTGGCGCTGCTGCCGAAGGTGATCAAGGAGAACAAGCAGATCATCTTCAACGGCAACGGTTACTCCAAGGAGTGGGAGAAGGAAGCCGGAAAACGCGGCTTGCTCAACCTGAAGAACACCGTGGACGCGCTGCCGCAGCTCGTGACGAAAGAGGCGATCAAGCTGTTCGAGACGTACAAGATTCTCAACGAGCGCGAGCTGCACGCGCGCTACGAGATCATGGTCGAGACCTACAACAAGACCGTGAACGTCGAAGGTCAGCTGATGGTGCTGATGGCGAACCGCTACATTCTGCCCGCCGCGTTCGAGTATCAGAAGGACGTGGCCCAGAGCGTGTCGGCGGTGAAGGCAGCGGGCAGCAAGTCGGTCGAAGGGAAGAAGACGCTCGACGCGCTCACGAAGCTGGTGGACGAGTTGAAGCGCCGTACCGACAAGCTCGAAAAGGCACTCGATCACGACAGCGGGTCCGCGGAAAAACACGCGAAGCACACCCGCGACGTCGTGGTGCCCGCGATGGCGGCGCTGCGCGAGGCCGGCGATCAGCTCGAGCTCATGGTGCCGCACGAAGCGTGGCCGCTGGCAACCTATCGCGAAATGCTGTTCATCAAGTAGGTCCCCGGAGGGTGGATTCGAATCCACCCTCTCCTCAGCCTGGAGCACTTTTTGTTTCCGGGGAGCGCGAAGGCTTCAGCGAGCGAGCGCGCTCGCCTGAAAGGCTCGCGCTCCGTGTGGCGCACGGCTTCAGCCGTGCGATTCCCTTACCTAGTCGTGGGTCGTCACGTGTTCGAACAGACCCAGCCGCTGTGTCGCTAAGGCGGGCCTTCCTTCAAAATTGATCGGCCGCCGTTCCTGGCGGCGCAGCCGGTCGATCGCATTCACACCGAGCGCGATTGCTGCGAGCGCGACGCCGCACGCGATCGTTTTGCCGGGCGTCTCCATTCCCCAGCGTTCGGCCCTGGCGAACCCGTAAGTGACGAGCAGCAGACCCACGAATCCTGCCGGCCAGACAATCTTCGGGTTCTCGATCGGCACGTACGTGCACGCGAACGGCAGGGTCCGCGTGAAGAGAAACAGCAGATCGAGTGCGGCGGCCGCCAGCACGAGCCCGAACAGTGAGTGCAAGACGGCGATGCGCGTGCCGAACAGCGCCAGGTGCAACGGCAACAATAAGACCAGGATCACGGTCACCAGCACGATCGCGGCACGCTTGACGCCGGCCGTGTATCGCCGTTCGTCGCCGCACCACGTCATGCGGATCATCCAGTTCGCCGCCGGCGCCGCCGGCACCCTGACGGCGTACCCGACGCCAATCAGCAGCGAGAGCAGCGACATGATGCCGATGGCGAACATGCTTGCTGGCGGCGAGTGCACCTCGAATACGTGCCGCCCGCTCTGGGCGAGGATCATCAACGCATGTGTCAGGCCGACCGCAACCGCGATCGCAAGGAGCGTCCGGTGCGCGGCGCTTCGCGTCAGCGTTTGAAGAGCGAAAAAGAATCCGGCTTGCGTTTCAGGATCGTGCTCCGTGCATCGCTCGGCTATCCGGCGAGCGATCGCCCGCATGCGCGACGCGGCCGGCACGCCCGCCGACCGCTCCGGGAGGCGACGGTTCGTCCAGAGGAACGTCGCCAGCGCAAGGCCGATGACCAGCGGCATCGACAACACCGCGTGTCGTTCGAGCGTTGCGAGCCGTGGCAACAACGCGCGGTACGCCACCCGCGCGGCGCGATCCTCGTTCGTCGGAATGTCGACGAACAAGAATCGAGGCGGCGGCACAATTGGCGTTTCGGCGACCAGGTGCCCGGCGAGCGTTTCGTTGACGCCCAGGAACCACAGCACCGGACGCGCCGGCCACCTGGCCTCGACCGGGACGCCGATCCAGCCGCGCACGTCGGCCGCGCGAACCGTCGGCGCCAGGAGCAGCGCGGTCACCATGCTCACAACGAGGAGGCTCTGCAGGCCGCTCGACACCCGCCGAAACCCGCCTTCGCCGACCAGCAGGCGGACGGCTCCGCGTACCGCGAGAATCGCAAAGAACCCGAACAGGCCGGCCATGGTGACGGTCGTCGCGTGCACGGCGATCAGCTGAAGAAGGTCTGCGCCGCGAGTGCCGCCGATGTTCAACGTCAGAAACGCCGGGTAGAGCACGCTCGGAACCGCGTTCAGCGCGATGGTGAGCACGGCCCCGAAGATCACCGCGGCGGCGAGCTTCGCGACGCTGATCGTGCGGGTCGAGATCGGCAGCGGCCCGAGGATGGCCGCGTCACGCGGCTCGAGCGACAACGCGTCCCACACCATCAAGGCGCCCAGCGCGCTGGTGGTGATCGACGCGGCGATGAACAGGAAGCGGTCCGACAGCGCGCTCAGCGCCGCCGGCCCCGGCAGCTGAATGAACGCGCTCAGATACGTGACCGACAGGAAGAACGTCACGAACACCGCGAGCGACACGGTCAGCGCATAGAGCACCGCGAGCGACTCGTGGCGGTCGGCGTGGGGCGAGATGACATCGTGATCGACGAGCCGCCTGAGAAACAGGCGCGTCAACAGCCGGACGAGATCGCGATCGCCGGCGGCCTCGTGCGGCGTCATGCGTGCTGACCGACGACGTCCGCAATCTCGCGCGCCGCGCCGGCCGGATCGACCGTCGTGACGAGCTGCGCGATGATCTCCTCGAGCGACGACTCCCGCTGCATCATCGCGCGCAGCTGCGTCACCGGCCCCTGCGCGACGATGCGACCGCGATGCAGCACGATGACTTCTGCGCACAGCCGCTCCACATAATCGAGCACGTGCGAGCTGTACAGGATCATCTTGCCTCGCGCGGCCAGGATCGGAATCAGGTGCCGCAGGACGAGGCTGGCGGCAAGGTCCAGTCCGGATTCCGGCTCGTCGAGGATCAACAGATCGGGATCGTGCAGCAGCGCCGAGATGATCAGGATCTTCTGCCGCATGCCCTTGGAATAGCCGCTGATCGGCTGATCCGCCGCGCCGGTCAGCCCGAACAGATCTAGCAGCGCCATGATCTTCCGCGTTCG
The DNA here is from genome assembly GCA_035693505.1 of Vicinamibacterales bacterium. Taxonomy (GTDB): domain Bacteria; phylum Acidobacteriota; class Vicinamibacteria; order Vicinamibacterales; family CAVVIG01; genus CAVQFC01. Next base: position 35,607 of record DASSGK010000390.1, on the reverse strand, counting down.
GAGGTCACCAGGCAGGCGGCGCAGACGCCCAATCAGATCCAGCTGCTCGCGTCCAGAGAGAAATGTGTAGAGGTGCGTCTCTTCGGGCACGTATCCCACGCGCGCCTTGTACTCGGCCGGATAGTCCGCGATGTTTCGGCCATCGAACAGAATCTGCCCCGTCGACGGTTCCCGGAGTCCGGTCAGCAACGACACGGTCGTCGACTTGCCGGATCCGTTCGGCCCGAGCAACCCCAGAACCTGGCCCGGCCGCAGCGTCAGGCTGAAGTCGCGAATCGCGGGAATCGCTGCGTAGTACTTCGTCAGGTGACGCGCGTCCAGCCCGGATTGCATCGGCGTCCATTTAGTAGTAAAAGGTGAGCATATGTCAAGGGAGTCGCTGGGACACTTCGAATTGCTCGTGCTGCTGGCCCTGCTTCGGCAGGGCGAGGACGCGTACGGCGTGCCGATCGCGCAGGCGATCGAGGAGAGCACCGGCAAGCGCGTGATTCTCGCGAGCGTATACAACACGCTCGAGCGCCTCGAGCAGAAGGGACTGGTCGGTTCGGCCTTCGGTCAGCCGACGCGGGAGCGCGGCGGCCGCGCGAAGCGCTACTTCACGATCACGACCGCGGGACTGCGCGAGGTCAAGGCCGCCAAGAAGGCCCTGACGACGCTGTGGCGCGGCATTCCAGTCCACGAGGGATGAACATGCGGTCTCCTCGACTTGCGGTCCGGCTCCTGACCTACGGCGACGCGTTCGGCGTCCGCGAAGAACTCATCGGCGACATCATCGAAGAGATCGGCCGCGGCCGTTCCAGACTCTGGGCCTGGCACCAGGTAATCGGACTGTACGGCTTCGCGTTCGCCGCTTACATGCGCGATCGGGCCCGGCTCAGACCGCCCGCTATCGCATTCGCCTCCGGCGCCCTGCTGCTCCTGGCCTCGTCGATCGGCTCCCTGAGCCATGTGCTCGCCGCCTGGCTTTCCTTCTACTACGTGACCGGAGCCCTCAGCCTGTTCGCGCATATGACCTCGCGTGCGGTCGTGATCGCCGACCGGGAGTAGGCCGAACCTCCCGCCCCTGTCGACCGTCTAAAGGAGCCAGGAGGTTCATGTGCTGCAGATCCTTGCTCTCGTTGCGGCAACCAGCGTCGAGCCAATGGTGTCGACCGCCTGGCTTCAATCCCATCTCGCCGATCCCCAGGTCCGGGTGGTCTACACCGGCGACAGAGGCGCTTACGAACGCGGCCATATTCCGGGCGCCCGGTTCATCGATCACATGGACACGCTCTCGGGACAGATGAACGGCGGCGGTGCCATGGACCATCACATGCTGCCGCTCCCGGAACTGGCGAAGGTGCTGGCGGCGAAGGCAGGGGCCGGCGACGGCACGCATGTCGTCGTGTACGGGGACTCGCCGATGCAAATCGGCTGGATCTACATGACGCTCGCGGCCGTTGGACATGGCGCCGACGTGTCGCTGCTCGATGGAAACCTGAATCTCTGGAGATCGGAAAACCGGCCCGTGTCGACGGACGTCCCGCCTCCGGGATCGGGCACACTGACCGTACAGCCCGCCCCCGACGTCATCGTCGACGCGCCGTACGTGAAGGCCCATTTGCAGACGCCCGACACCAGGATTCTCGACGTCAGGACGACGATGGAGTGGAACAACGGCCACCTGCCGGGAGCCACGCTGATCCTCTGGCAGGACCTGTACGCCGATCAGCGAATGCTCAAGTTCAAGTCGATCGACGAGATTCGCGCGCTGATCACCAAGGCCGGCGTCGCACCGAATCAGAGCGTGGTGACGTACTGCGCCGTCGGCATGCGCGCCAGCCTGATGTACTGGGCCGCGCGGACCGCTGGAATCCCGGCCCGCGTGTACGTCGGCTCGTGGCAGGACTGGCAGCGCGATTCCAGCAATCCGATCGTAAAGTAGCGGGGTCCCTGCGCTCACGCCCCGGGCGCGGAGGTGCGGGGACCGTTGAGTCGGCGAGAGAAAGCGCGCCGCGTAATTGACCCGTGGTCAATTATGGTGGGATACTCGGAAATGTGACCCGCCGTCGCTTCGCACCAGGACGCGGCCTTCGACGCTGGCAACGACTTCCTGATGATCGTCCTCGCGTCCTCATGGCGTCGGCCCTGAAGCTCGTCAAGCGCCACGGCTACCGACGCGTCCGCCTCGATGACATCGCCCGTGACGCGGGTGTCTCGAAGGCGACCGTCTATCACTACTTCGCCAACAAAGACGATCTCCTTACACAGAGTGTCTCCAGCCGGATGGCCGAGCGGCAGGGAGAAATCGAGCGGCGGCTGGCGGAGAAGGGCGGCAGCGTCACGGATCGTCTCCGCATCTTTCTCGGAGACTTCTGGGCGTTGTCGCTGACCGCGGAATCCGGGCTGTGGCAGAGAGTGGTCATGGCCGAGATGCCGGCCGAAGCGCCGCGTGTCTTCGCAGCCTGGGCGCGCGGCCTCGCGCAACGATGGCGCTTCATTGCGCGTCTCATCACGGAAGGGCAGCGGAGCGGTGAGTTCCGCCGCGGCGCCGACGCCACGGTAGCGTCCAGGTTCATCCTGTCAGCGCTGACGCACCAGGCGCTCTTGCACGTCCATCTCGGTGTCCGGCGAATCGCGCCGTGCAGCAACGATCGGCTCTTCCGCTCGAGCGTGGAGCAGTGGCTGAACGGCCTCACCCACTCCCCTCGCACGGCGTCACGACGGTAAGCACATGTCATATCCACGCGCTTTCATCCTTTCGCCTCTTGTTCTCATACTCTGCAGCGCGTGCCGGAGCACATCCGCGGCGCCGCCACCGCCGGCACCGCCAGACGTCCACGTCGTGACGGTGTCACCAGAGCGTATCGTCCTCACCACCGAGTGGATCGCCACCCTCGACGGGCTCGTCAACGCACAGATCCGACCGCAGGTCAGCGGCTATCTCGTCAAACGCAACTACGAAGAGGGCGCGTTCGTCCGGAAGGGCCAGGTACTCTTCCAGATCGATCCTCGACCGTTCGAGTCGGTGCTGGCGCAGGCCAGGGCGCAACTCGGCGAAGCCGAGGCCCAGCTCGGGAAGACCGAACGCGACCTGGAGCGCGACCGCCCGCTCGCCGAGCAGCGCGCGATCGCGCGCAGCCAGCTCGACAACGACGTGCAGGCGAACCTCGGGGCGCAGGCTGCCGTGAAATCGGCGACCGCGGCGGTCCATACCGCGGAGCTCAACGTCGGCTTTACGAGCGTGATCTCGCTCGTCGACGGCGTCGCCGCGATCGCGACGGCGCAGATCGGCGATCTGGTCGGGCCCGCCACGCTGCTGACGACGGTGTCGCAGATCGATCCGATCAAGGCGTATTTTCCGCTCGGCGAGCAGGACTATCTCCAGGTGGCCGGCCGGATCAACGGCCGCGGCGCCAGGGGGCCGTGGGCCGGCGCCACACCGCTGACGCTGATCCTGTCCGACGGCACCACGTATCCCCACTCCGGCGCGTTTCTCGCAGCGGATCGCGAGATCGACACCAAGACCGGGACGATCCGCATCAGCGCGACCTTCCCGAACCCCGATCGGATTCTGCGTCCTGGCGGCTACGGCCGCGTCCGCGCCGACACGCGTGTGCGGAACGACGTGCTCCTGGTTCCGCAGCGCGCAGTGACCGAGTTGCAGGGCACCTTTCAGGTCCGCGTCGTCGGGGCCGACGACAAAGTGAGCACGAAGACGGTCAAGGTCGGCGAGCGCGTCGGCAGCCGCTGGATTGTCGACGACGGCCTGCAAGCGGGCGCGCGGGTTGTCGTCGAGGGCGCCGCGACAAGGGACGGCACTGTGGTGCACGTCACTCCGTTTTCCGACGCCGGCGGGGCGCACTGACGTGTCCCGCTTCTTCGTCAGCCGTCCGATTGTCGCGATCGTCATCGCCATCATCACGGTGCTGGCAGGGCTGGTGGCGATGCAGGCGCTGCCGATCGCCCAGTTCCCGGAGATCATCCCACCGCAAATCAGCGTGTCGGCCACCTACACTGGCGCCGATGCACTGACCATCGAATCGGCGGTCGCGGCGCCGCTCGAGCAGCAGACCAACGGCGTGGACAACATGCTGTACATGGCGTCGACCAACGCCAACGACGGCACGATGCAGCTGACGGTCACCTTCGACGTCGCCACCGATCCGAACATCGACCAGGTCAACGTCCAGAATCGCATCGCCCAGGCGCAGCCCAACCTGCCGCCAGACGTCAACACCTTCGGCCTGACGATGCGCAAGGCGACCGGCTTTCCAATGCTGATCGTGTCGCTGATGTCGCCGAAGAACACGTACGACGCGCTGTTCCTCGCCAATTACGCGAACATCAACATCATCGACGCGCTCTATCGCGTGCCCGGCGTTGGCGACGTCCGCATCTTCGGCGCAGGCGACTACGCGATGCGCATCTGGGTGAATCCCGACCGGCTCGCGCAGCTTGGCCTCACGGTGCCGGAGTTGGTGCGTGCCGTCCAGCAGCAGAGCACGGTGAACCCCTCCGGGCAGATTGGCGCGCAGCCTGCGCCGTCCGGACAGGAGATGACCTACACCGTCCGTGCGCAGGGGCGCCTCCAGACGGCGGAGGAATTCGGCAAGATCACCGTACGCTCGAACCCCGATGGGTCCGCGGTGCACCTGCAGGATGTCGCGCGCGTCGAGCTCGGTGCGCTGAACTATCAGCAGATCGGCCGCGTCAACGGCCAGCAGGGATGTGCGGTCGCCGTCTTCCAGCAGCCCGGATCGAATGCGCTGGCCGTGGCCGAGGGCGTCAAGAAAGTGATGGCGGATCTGCAGACGCGGTTCCCAGAGGATCTGGCCTATCGCTACTCGATCGACACCACCGCACCGGTGTCGGAAGGCATCCGCGAGATTCTGATCACGCTCGGGATCGCGATCGTCCTCGTGATCTTCGTTGTCTATCTCTTCCTGCAGAACTGGCGCGCCACCTTCATTCCGATGATCGCGGTGCCGGTGTCACTCATCGGCACCTTTGCCGTCTTTCCGTTGCTCGGGTTTTCGATCAACACGCTCTCCCTGTTCGGTCTGGTGCTCGCCATCGGCCTGGTCGTCGACGACGCCATCGTCGTCGTCGAGGCGGTCGAGCACCACATCGAAGAGGGTATGGCGCCGAAGGACGCGACCCTGAAAGCCATGGAAGAAGTCTCCGGGCCGGTGGTCAGCATCGCGTTGATCCTCGCCTCGGTGTTCATCCCGGTCGGCTTCATGAGCGGCATCCAGGGACGCTTGAACAAGCAGTTCGCGATCACTATCGCGATCTCGGTGATGATTTCGGCGTTCAATGCGCTCACGCTGTCTCCTGCGCTGGCGGCCATGCTGCTCAAGCCGCGCGCGAAGACGACGGGGCTGCTGAACCGGTTCTTCGCCTGGTTCAACCGTGGCTTCGACGCGGCGACGCGCGGCTACGTGCGCGTCAGCCACGGTCTCGTGCGCAAGGCCGTGGTCGGCGTTGTCCTGCTCGCCGGGTTCACGGCCGCGGCGGTTCTCGTTGGACGCCGGCTGCCGACCAGCTTCGTGCCGGAAGAGGACTATGGCTATTTCCTGCTGAACGTGCAGCTGCCGGCCGCCGCGTCGCTCGAGCGGACCGATGCCGTCTGCCGGAAGATCGATAACCTGCTGGCCCACACGGAAGGGATCGCTAACTTCAACACGATTGCGGGCTTCAGCCTGCTGTCGCGCGTCACCGCGAGCAACTACGGCTTCTACTTCATCGGGCTCAAGCCGTGGGACGAACGGACCAGCACCGATCTCGAGGCGCGCCAGATCGTGAACCGCATCAACCGGGAATTGCGCCAGGTCGTTCCCGAAGCGACGGCCTTCGCCGTGATGCCACCGTCGATTCCCGGTCTCGGCACGCAGGGCGGCTTCTCCTTCTGGCTGCAGGATCGCACCGGCGGCAGTCTCGAGTTCCTCAACCAGAATGTGCAGAAATTCCTCGAGGCCGCCCGTAAGCGACCGGAACTGGTCGGCGTGACGACGCAGTTCACGTCGGCGGTGCCGCAGCTGTATGCCGACGTCGATCGCGACAAGGTGCTGAAGCAGGGAATCGCGCTGGGCGACGTCTATCAGACGATGCAGGCGTTCCTCGGCGGCCTGTACGTCAATCAGTTCAACCGCTTCGGCCGCCAGTGGCGCGTGTTCCTCCAGGCCGAAGGGGCCGAGCGCACGAGCCCGGCGAACATCAGCCAGTTCTACGTGCGCAACAACGACGGCTCGATGGTGCCGCTCTCGACGCTGGAGTCGACCAAACCGGCGTTCGGGCCGCAGTATACAAACCGGTTCAACGTCTATCGCGCCGCGCTCATCACCGGCGCCGCCGCGCCGGGTTACAGCTCCGGCCAGGCCCTCGACGTGCTCGAAGAGGTCGCGAAGCAGACGATGCCGCGGGAGATCAGCTACGACTGGTCGGATCTGTCGTATCAGGAGAAGAAGGCGGGTGGATCGGGCGGGCTGTTCGCGCTCTCGATTGCGTTCGTCTTTCTGATCCTCGCGGCCCTTTACGAGAGCTGGTCGCTCCCCTTCTCGGTGCTGCTCTCGGTGCCGATTGCCGTGTTCGGCGCGATGCTCGGGCTGTTCATGCGCCGCTACGACTTCGACGTCTACGCCCAGATCGGCGTGATCATGCTGATCGGGCTGGCTGCGAAGAACGCGATTCTGATCGTCGAGTTCGCCAAGGAGCGTTACGAGCACGGCATGGGCCTCGTCGACGCCGCACTCGAGGGAGCGAAGCTCAGGCTGCGTCCGATCCTGATGACGTCCTTCGCGTTCATCCTCGGCTGCGTGCCGCTGTGGTTCGCGAGCGGATCGGGCGGCGCGTCGCGGCGGATCCTCGGCACCGTGGTCGTCACCGGCATGCTGGCCGCCACGCTGCTCGCCATCTTCATCATCCCGCTGCTGTTCGTCCTGGTCGAACGCCTGTCGTCGCGCCGCGCTCCCGCCCACGGCGACGCATCCGATCTCGTGCCGAGCGAGGGGCACTCGTAACGTGGCTCGAACGATCCGGTTTCACAGCCGCGCGACGCCGCTGACGCTGGCGTCGGTCGTGGCAATCGCCCTGGTCACACAGGGCTGCCTCACCGGTCCGAACTATCAGCGGCCGCCCGCGGGCGCACCGGACGCGTTCCGCGGCGCCGACGCGGCGGCGGGCGCGGCGTCGCTGGCCGACGTGCGGTGGTCCGAGCTGTTCAAGGACGAAGTGCTGCAGACGCTGATTCGCACCGCGCTCGAACACAACTACGACGTCCAGACGGCCGCGGCGAGAATCCTCGAGGCGCAGGCGCAGCTCGGGATCACGCGCGCCGATCAGTTCCCGACGGTCACCGCCGGCGTAAGCGTGCTGGGAGAGCGCCCTTCCGTGGCGCTCGGATTTCCATCGACAAACATCGGCGCCGTGGAAGTCCAGGGATCGGCGGCGTGGGAGCTGGATTTCTGGGGCAAGTTCCGCCGCGCCACGGAATCGGCGCGGGCCCAGCTGCTGGCGGCGGAGTGGGGACGCCGTGCGGTGATGACGACGCTGGTCAGCCAGGTGGCGGGCGCGTACTTCGGCCTGCGTGCGCTGGATCTCGAGCTGGACATCTCCCGGCGGACGCTCGCGTCGCGACGCGAGTCGCTCCAGCTGGCACAAGTCAGGGAACAGGGCGGGGCGACATCGCTGCTCGACGTGCGCCAGGCCGAGCAGCTGGTTTACGGGGCGACCGGCGAGATCGCCACGCTCGAGAGGCAGATCGCTCAGCAGGAGAATTTCATCAGCGTCCTCCTGGGCGACAACCCGGGCGCGGTGGCGCGCGGACGCGCTTTGACCGAGCAGCCGCATCAGGCCGACGTGCCGGCGGGGCTGCCGTCTGCGCTGCTCGAGCGCCGGCCGGACATCCAGCGGGCCGAGCAGACGCTGGTGTCGGCCAATGCGCAGATCGGCGTCGCGCGCGCGGCGTTCTTTCCCCAGATTGCGCTGACCGGATCGGGCGGCTTCGAGAGCACGGCGCTCGCGGCGCTGTTCACCGGGACCAACGTGATCTGGACCGCGGCCGCTGCTGCCACGCAGCCGATCTTTACCGCAGGCCGGACGCGATCGCAGGTCGCGCTGGCCGAGGCGCGCCGCCAGGAAGCGGTCGTCGACTACCAGCAGACGATTCGACAGGCATTCCGCGAAGTCTCGGACGCGCTGGTCGGTTACCGCAAGCTGCGCGAATTCCGGGAGCAGCAGGCGCTGTTGTTCAACGCGGCCCAGGACGCCCGGCGACTGGCACAGGTCCGCTACGAGGGCGGCGTGACGAGTTATCTCGAAGTGCTCGATGCCGACACGCGCCTGTTCGATGCAGAGCTCGGGCTGGCGCAGGCGGAACTCAGCGAACTCACCGCCCTGGTCGAGATCTATCGCGCGCTGGGAGGCGGTTGGCAGATCTGACGAGTCGCGACTTTCCGGACTCTACGAGAACAGATCGCCGGCGAGGTACTTGAGACCGGTGTCGACCGCCACGGTCGCCACGACCTTGCCGGGACCCAGCTCCCGGGCAAGCGCGATCGCGGCCGCCACATTCAGGCCGGTTGATGTGCCGGCGAAGATGCCTTCTTCCCTGGCCAGGCGTCGCGCCATCGCTCGCCCCTCAGTTTCATCCACCACTCGCGCCTCGTCGTACACGTTGGCCGTCAGGTGAGGCGGGACGAATCCGGGCGCGATCCCTTCGACGCGATGGGTTCCGCCGTGCCCCTTTGTCAGCATCGGCGCCGACTCGGGCTCGAGCGCGACGATGCGCGCGTCGCAGCCGCCGGCTTTCAGCGCCCGCGACACGCCCGCAAGCATGCCGGCCGTGCCAACCGCGCCGCAGAACGCGTGGAGCGTGCCGCCGGTCTGTTCGACCAGCTCGCGTCCGATCCCCATGTAGCCCTGAATCGCGTCCTGGTTGTTGAATTGATCGGTCCAGTACGTGTTGCCCTCGGCCAGCATCTTCTTCACTTCCGCGCGCATCCAGTCGAACAGCGGCGGTGTGATCCGGCCGCCGTCGCTCTGGACGATGTGGAGATCGGCGCCGAAGGCGCGCATCGTATCGAGCTTCTCCTTCGCAAACGCGTCGGACGACACTGGCGCGAATCGATAACCTTTCACCGAGCACACGAGCGCCAGCGACGAGCCGGTGCTGCCGCCAGTGAATTCGACGACGCGCATCCCGGGCCGCAGCGCTCCACGGGCCTCGGCACCCTCGATCATGGCCAGCGCCATCCGGTCCTTGTACGAACCGGTCGGATTGTAGTACTCCAGCTTCACGAGCACGTCGGCGCTGTCGGGTGGGACGATATTTCGCAGCCGCACGACGGGCGTCGAACCGATGGCGCGCAGGATCGATTCAGAAACCATGTGTCAACTCTACCTGGCGCGTGCGACGACTTCCACCGGAGGGTGTGTCCCACCTCGGTCTGACCGGGAGCCGTTTGGGTGAGTCGTGACACGCGCCTCCGGCTCGCAGTACTCTAGCGGCCGGATCCTCGATTCCTTTCAAGATGGCGAAACGCAAATCACCTGACCTGTTCGACAACCTGGACGCCGGCGAGCCAAGCGAAGGCGCGGCGGGCCGCGGCGGACCGCCTGCCGGAGGCGGTCCCGGCACCACGTCTGAAGTGGCGCTTCACGAGGCAGCCCAGTCCCGATATCTGAACTACGCGCTCTCGGTCATCACGTCCCGCGCGCTGCCCGACGTACGCGACGGGCTGAAGCCCGTGCAGCGGCGCATCCTCTACACGATGTGGGAGCAGAGTCTCACCGCCGACGCCAAGCACCGCAAGTGCGCGAAGGTGGTCGGCGACGTGATGGGCAGCTATCACCCGCACGGCGATTCGGCCCTGTACGAGACGCTCGTTCGCATGGCGCAGCCGTTCTCGCTGCGCTATCCGCTGGTCGACGGCTCAGGCAACTTCGGATCGCTCGACGGTGACGGCGCCGCGGCCATGCGCTATACGGAGTGCCGCCTCACGCGCATCAGCGACGAGATGCTCACCGAGATCGAGCAATCGACGGTGCACTTCCGCCCGAACTACGACGGCACCAAGACCGAGCCGGTCGTCCTGCCTGCGCGGGTGCCGAACCTGCTCGTCAACGGCGCTACCGGGATCGCCGTGGGCATGGCGACCAACATCCCGCCTCACAACGTCGCCGAGATCTGCACGGCGCTGATCAAGCTCCTGGACAACGACGAGCTCAGCACCGCGCAGTTGTGCCGCTGGGTCAAGGGGCCGGACTTCCCCACCGGTGGACAGATTCTCAATTCACAAGACGAAATTAAGGAAATTTACAAAACGGGATCGGGATCGATCCGGTTGCGCGGCACCTGGGACATCGGGCCCGAAACGCGATCGACCAAGACGATCTACATCGAGAGCGTGCCGTACACGGTGAACAAGGCGCAGCTGGTGGAGCAGATCGCCAATGTGGTCATCGGCCGCAAGCTCCCGCAGCTGCTCGACGTGAAGGATCTGTCGACCGAGGACGTGCGCATCGCGATCGAGATGAAGAAGGACGCCGACGAGAAGATGATCATGGCGTACCTCTTCAAGCACACGTCGCTGCAGCTGAATTTCGCGGTGAACCTCACCTGCCTGATCCCGACCGAGAATCCCGAGGTCGGCCGGCCCGAACGCCTGGATCTGAAGCAGATCCTCTGGCACTTCCTGCACTTCCGGCTGGAGGTCGTCACCAGGCGGCTCGAACACGAGCTCGCGGCGCTGAAGAAGCGCCTTCACATCCTCGAAGGCTTCGAAACGGTCTTCGATGCCCTCGACGAGATCATCAGGATTATCCGCAAGTCGGACGGTAAGGCCGACTCCGCGGAGAAGATCATGACCCGGTTCAAGCTCGACGCCGAGCAAACCGACGCGATTCTCGAGCTCAAAATCTACCGGCTCGCGCGCCTCGAAATCCTGGTCATCCGAAAGGAACTCGAGGAGAAACGCGCGCGCGCCAGGCAAATCAGCGCGCTGCTCAAAAGCGAAGAGAACCGCTGGAAGCTGGTGCGCTCCGAGCTGGAGCAGATCAGCAGCACCTACGGCGACAAGCGCCGCACCGCGATCGCCAGCGACAGCGGTGAGCCCGAATACTCCGCGGAGGACTTCATCGTCGACGAAGACAACGTGGTGATCGTGTCGCGCGACGGCTGGGTGAAGCGGCAGAAGGAAGTGAAAGATCTGTCGACGACCAGGCTGCGCGAGGGCGATCAGGTCATGGCGGTTTGCGCCGGCAGCACGCGGGCGAGCGTCGTGTTCTTCTCGAACTTCGGCGCCGCTTACACGAGCAAGATCATCGACGTGCCGGCATCGACCGGTTACGGCGAGCCGATCCAGAAACAGTTCAAGCTCAAGGACGGCGAAAAGCTGGTGGCGGCCTTGAGCCTCGATCCAAGAGTCGCCGGCAACATCACGCCGAAGAAGGAAGGCGATGCGGCGCCGGTCCACGCCGTCGCCGTGTCGAGCGACGGCTACGCGCTTCGCTTCAACCTCGATGGCTTCGTCGAACCGAGCACCCGGGCCGGGCGGCGGTATGCCCGTCCGTCGGACGGGGCCGAGATCGTCAACGTGGCCCGTCTCACGGGCGGCGAAGTCCTGATTGCCGCCTCCGCCGAGGCGCGCGGCATCCTGTGCAAGGCCGACGAAGTGAATTTCCTGTCGGGACCGGGCAAGGGCGTGCTGCTCATCAAGCTCAGCGACGACGATCGATTGCTGGGCGCCATCGCATCAACCGGCGACCGGGATCTGCTGACGGTGGAAACGTCGCGCGGGGCGGAACAGACCATCAGCACCGGCAAGTACGAAGTGACGGGCCGCGGCGGCAAGGGCCGCGAGTTGCTCCAGCGCGGCCAGTTCACGAAGGTCATCTGGCCGTCGCCGGAGGCCCCGCCGCCCCTGACGTCCGGTTAGCGCTTGCGCAACGTTTGGCCTGTTTGCAGTACAATGGCACCGCAACCCCACCAAGGGGTTAGACGCCGCGAACACTGCTTCTTTGGCCGGAACCTCCGGCCGCTGCTGTTCGCCGCGAACGCAATCGCTCTCAACGCTAGGAAAATGTTTTGCCTCATCAAGACCGTTTGAACATCGCCGTTTTCATCGACTTCGACAACATCGAGATCGGCGTCAAGACCACCCTCGGCCAGCAATTCGACGTCGGCATCATCCTCGACGCCATCAAGGAACGCGGCGAGGTGGTCACCAAGATCGCCTATGCCGACTGGACGCGCTCGGGCGAGTACAGCCGCTCGCTCACGCAGCATGCGATTCGCCTCGTGCAGCGCAACATGACGCCGGGAGGCGACAAGAACGGCGCCGACATCAACCTGGCGCTCGACGCGCTGGAGATGGCCTTCACGCATTCCCACATCAACGCCTACGTCATCGTCGGCGGCGACAGCGACTTCCTCTCGCTGGTTGAAAAACTCAAGCAGTACGACAAGAAGGTGTTCGTCGTCGGAGGCCGCGCGTTCACCAGCATGATCCTCCAGCGCAACTGCCACGAGTTCATCGCCTACGAGAACCTGTCGGGAGTGCGCAAGGCCGCCGCCCGTCAAGGCCGGCCGATGCCGGCCGCCGCCGCGAGCGCGCCGATTTCCCAGGCGCTGCCCGTGGTGCGCCGCGCGCTGAAGATTCTCGCGGACCGCGAGGTCACGCCGCAGACCGGCCTGTTGAAGAGCACGCTGCTGCAGCTGGACTCGACGTTCTCCGAGCGGAACTACGGCGCCTCGTCGTTCCTCGACTTCGTCGAGAAACTGGCGAAGGTCGGATACGTGCACCTGAAGACGTCGGGCCGAAGCGTGATGGTCGAGCTCAATGAGAGCTTCGTCGAAGAGCCGCGCGCGGCAGCGGAAGGCGAGGAGGCCGCCCCGGCTGCACCGGTCCTTCAGACCGAGCCCGCCTCGCAGCCGGCGTTCCAGAGCGTTCAGCCGCCGGTCAGCGCTACACCGCCGCAATCCTTCGGTCAGCCGCACCAGGAACCGGTCGGTCCGCCGCTCGGCGACCACGCGGATGGCGTGCAGAAAGCGGGACGCATTCTCGGCGCCGCGACGGGAGCGCGGTGGCCGATGTACCTGCGCAACGTCAAACAGATTCTGCGACAGGCCGAGGGCGGCTTCGACGAGCGGCGCTACGGGTTCGGCGGCCTGATGGATTTGCTGAAGGCGTGTCAGCGTGAAGGGTTCGTCCGGGTCGAGCGCGACAGGCGAGGCGGCCTGCGCGTGTTCCCGGGATCGGCGCTGCAAAACGTTGCCTCACACACACATTCACACGTCAGCCGGCCGAATCTGCCGCAGCCCGACGTCGAGGACACCTACGAAAGCCAGCCGATCGAGGCGCAGCCGGCGTTGCCGGCCGACACCGCCGAGCCGATCGATCCCGAGTTGGAGCCGGTTCCTCAAATCCTCGACACGACGGCGGAGCTGCTCGGCCGCGCCAAACCGCGGAAGCCGCGCGCACGCGCCGCCCGGCCCGGGCTGACGTCGGCGCCGAAGAAGGCCGCCGCGAAAAAGCCGGCCGCGCGAAAATCGACGCGAGGCAAGAAAGCGCCCGCGTCGCAATCCGACGACTTCGGCAACAGGTAACGATCAGAAGAAACCGCGGGGATCGCAAAGACCGCAGAGAGATTTTTTTTGCGGTCTCCGCGGTCTCTGCCGTTCCTTCGATCGTCCCGTTCTACTTGTCCGTATCCAGATAATCGACCCACTGCTTGACGAGGGCCGCCTTCGGCCCTCGTGTTCGCAGGTAGGCGTCTGCGTATTCGTGGGCGCGCTTCCGGTCCTCGGCGCGGCTATGAACGACGGCGCCGCCGGAATGCACGGTGTAGAGCCATTGCACCGCGAGGAAGTACGCGTCGCGGTCGTCCTGGCGATCGTCCAGGTAGCGCTCGAGCGTGCGCACGGCCTCGCGTCCCCGCCCGAACGTGCCGTACAGCATCGCGAGCGGTTTGGTGAAGCGGGTGTCGGCCGGCCACTTGCCCGCGGCCTCCTCGAGAATCGCGCGGGCGCCGCCGAAATCGTGCGTGCGTAGCAACGCCTCGCTCAGCCACACGTAAATCTGCGGGAGATCCGTGCCGTCGACGAGCGCCGTTTGCCACGCGCTGGCTGCCTCGTGGTCCTTCCCGGCTGCCGCGAACGACGCCGCGAGGAACACCAGCGGCGCCGTGCTGTCGACATCGGGAGCGATCGCTTTCTTGAAGCTGGCTTCAGCCTTCAGGAGGTCGCCCGCCGCCAGCGACACCACACCCTGATCGAACGCGGCCTTCACGCTCGGCGTCACGCGCTCGCGGAACGGCGCGAGCGTTTCTTCGTCGACCGCGACGTCGCGTTGAAAGACCGGGCTCATCGTCGTGTCGTCGACCGGCAGGAACAGCTCCGCGTCGACCGAGACGTTGCCAATGCCTTCCGCGGACGTCAGCAGCACCTTCGGCGGAGCGATCTCGAAGCCGCGCGTCAGCGTGCTGATCGACGCCCCGTCCAACGACAGAATCGAGCGCAGCACATACTTGCCCGGCGGCAGCTGGTGCGCCGGCATCACCTTCGAAAAAATCGCACGCGTCTCGCTCACCGTGTGGATCGGCACGTCGACGTTCAGCAGCGCGGGCGCTTCGGGAGCGGTGGCCACCTCGAACTCCATCGTCAGCCCTTCTGTCTTCGCGCCGTACGCCTCGACGTAGCCGTGCACCGACCCGAAATTGATCTGATAGCCGATCGTCGGCGTCAACAGGTCGCCGACTTCCACCGGACCGCCGACCATCAGCTCGCTGAGCGTGAGCCCGGTCGCCGACGGCAGTACCGCGTGAATCTCGTGCTCGACGCTGCCGACGCGATCGCCTTCTGCGGCGGCAAGCTTGAGCGTGTACGTGCCCGGTGGAAGGCTCGAGCCCGCCGTGAATTGCAGCGGCGAGGGCACGCCGGTCACGACAGGCAACATGCGCATGTCGGCCGACTTGGTGTCCACGACCCGGCCTTCGCTGTTGGTGATGACGTAGCTGATCGACACGACTTTCGAGGCGGGATAATCGGTGCCGATGTCGGCGTGCAGCAACAGCTGGACCTTGTCGCGCTCCGGCCCTTGCAGCGCAAATGACGCGACCTTGAGCGGCAGCGCCGAGACAATGAGCGGCGAGCCGAGCGCGGCATTCGCAGCCGCGCGCGCGGTCCTGGGCGTCGGACGATCGCTGCCGGCGTTCACCAGCTGACGACGCGAACGAACGACGGCGCCTTTGCGCGGAACGTCGACCCGGATCGGATGCGGCTTTCCGTCCTTGTCTCGCCCGTCCGACTCGACGCCGAGCAGGTAGTACCCGGAGAGCTCCGACGAGATCCTCTCGAAAAGCGGTTCGGCCGTGCCGGTGATGGTGAACAGCGCGCCGCGAGAGGCGCCGGCGAGCATCTCCAGCCCCTCGACCTGTGCCTGGCGATCGGCAAACGCGTTGATCGGCGCCCGCGCATTCGTGACGTCGAAGAGCTGCGTATCGAGCCGCAATGCGTACAGGCTCGTGCGGGCCGACGCGGCCATCGCGCCGAGCTCCATGATTCGATTGGTATTCTCGTTGGCGATGAACCCTTCGCTGATCAGGATCAGCGTCTTCGGTGCGTCGATGGCGCGCAGTCCCGTGAAGAGCGCCGTCAGCGCGCGCACGCTCTCGTCGCTGTCCTGGTTGGCGTTCCGGCCTTTTTCGCGCGCTTCGGACTCCACTTCGAACCGGCAGGCCTGCGCCTCCTGAGAGTTCAGGCCGGCGCACTCGCGCGAGGTGACGGTGTCGAGCACACTCGGATCGCCGCGCTCGATCGCGATGGCCTCGACCAGGGCGACGTTATGCGCGGTCGCCATCGCCATCATCCGCTGCCCGACCATCCGCGAGATGACCTTCTTCACGCGCGCGCGATCCGACGTGAACTGCGTCGACGGCGCGCCCACGCCAATGCCGGCGACGGCCACCCGATCCGACGGGAGCAGGCGATCGATGAACGCGTTGGCGGCCTTCGTGATGGCGATCGCGCCGCCAAATCGAATGTTGGGTTGATCGACGGCGATCACGATCAGGCGTCCGCCCGTCGCGCTCTCGTTGGTGCTGTAGCCGTCCGGCGGGACCGGTGCCGCGGCGACGCTCGACTCGCCGATGAGCGGCACCCACTCGGCGCTGACCACCCGGCGGGAATTCCCGTCGATGCGCACGACAAAGTCGGCCGGCGTCAGATCCGCGATCGGCTTGCCTTTGTCATCCACGACCGTCACGTCGAGGGAGGTCACCTCCACCGACGACTGGAAACTTGGTTTCGGCGGCGGCTGCTGCGCCGATAACGAAAAGAAGGAACCGCTGAGCACGCAGAGACCGCCGATCAGAAACACAACCGGAATTTTTTCTCTGCGGTCTTTGCGGTCTCCGCGGTTTCTTCCGATCGTGAGTTCGCGGTCTCCGCGATTTCTTCTGATCGTCATTTGCCCGCCAGTGCGCGGTACCCCTGCCGCGCGCGCACCTCGTGGTGACCGTCGACGTCGACCTTGATCTTCCGCCACGCGTCGTCGCGGCGGGAATTGCTCGACTGGTAGCCGAGCAGATACTGGTTCGACAGCTCGTCGAGAAGATCCGCGAACGCCGCGTGGAGCTCGTCGATGCTGTCGGTGAAGAGCGCGCGGCCGCCGGTCGGCACCGACAGACGCTCCATGATCTTCTTGAGCGGCTCCATCGTCACGCCCCGGCCCTGGCCGATCATGTACAGCGTGACGTCGCTCGATTGCAGGCGGCGTTCGACGTCGTTGATCGTCGCGTGGCTCCCCTGATCCTCTCCGTCGGTGAACACCACCAGCGCCTTGCGGCCGGTCTGGCGTCCCAGCATCTCGACGCCGCGAAGCAGGACGTCGTACAACGCGGTCGAGCCCCACGGCGCGAGACGATCCACGGCCTTGACGCGCTCCGCGGGATCGGTGGCCTTCCGCGTCAGCGTGAAGATGTTGTCGTTGAAACCGAGCAGCGTCACCTGATCCTGGGGAGGAACGTCGCCGAGGAATTCCTTGACGGCGGTCTTCAGCTTCGGCATCGCCGGCGCCATGCTGCCGGAGATGTCGATCGCGGCGACCAATTCCAGCGGCACATCCTCGGACGTGAAATGCGTCACCGTCTGGGGGCGGCCGTCTTCGAAGACGTGGAACGCCGACTGCGGGATGCTGCGCACGAACTTGCCGCGGCCATCGGAGACGGTGACGGTGACCTGCACGACGTCGACGTCGACGCGCTCGACGTAGCCGACCGACTTGGTGCGAATCGTCTGCACGATGCGCGAGCCGCCCTTGACTGTCGCCACCGCGCGGACCTGGTGCGCCGTGATCGTCGCACCGGCGTCCCAGTCGCATTCGAACGGAGGGTTCGTGAGCGCGCACACCTGGCGCCCATCGACGAAGAACGTGAGGGCGGTCACCGCATCCGGCGGCGTGAGGCTGGCGCGCAGCAGCGTCGGACCCGTCACGAACGCCTCGTCGCCGGGCGACAGGATTTTCAATACCGGCAGCTCGGACGCAGCCTGCGCCCAGAGCGAGATCGTCGCGCCGACGCAGGCCGCAAATGCGAGCGACAGCCGCAGGCGCCTGAGGGTCATGGCTGTTCCGGAATTTTTCGACCCGTGTCGGGTACGAACGGACCCGCCGCCGTCGCGGCGGCGATGTAGTCCTCGACGCGATCGCGGTTCGCCGCGCGCGCGGCGCGCACGAGCGTCACCCAGTCGGCGTCGTCGGTCGGCCTCGCCTCGTCGATGAAGTCCTGGACCGCGCCCGAGAGGACGACTTTCGCGATGGCGGCTGGCAGTCGCATCTCTTTCAGCATGATGGCCACGTGCAGGTGGACGTCAGCGACCGCCGTCGCGGTCAATCCTAGCGGCGGACGCCCCAACAATGTCGGCCAGCGGCCCGGCGGCGTCAAGCGCGAACATACGCAGCCCTCGGCGATGACCATCGACATTCCCCAGGCGTTCAGCGCGTTGATGCGTCCGCCGCCGAGCGTCATGACTTCCGTGAGGGAAAACATCGAGGGCACACGATCGGCTTCGTGCGCGAGCATCCAGCGGATCGCCCGCCGCCGCCAGCCCTCAATCGACAGCTCATCCGCGATCGTGTCGAACGCCGCCTCGGCCGCTGCGCGGGCGGCGGGCTGACCGCCATTCCTGAGCGCGCCGAGGCGCCGCTGCCCGGCCGCAACCGCATCGGCAATCGCATCGCGGTCGGCGTCGCGCAGGGTGAACGGATTCATCAGCGAGACCGCGGTGGCAAACGTGTCGCGCTCGTTCGACGTCAGCTTTGGCGCTTCGAGCACGCGCTCGAAGTTGAGACGTCGCAGCGCGAGTTGCGCAAGCCCGATGTCCAGGCCGAGCAGCGAGCCGCTGACATGCCACGGAAGTCCGGGCGTCACCTCGATGCGAGGTACGCCCCACGCCACGCGCAGGCGCATCTCCGCCTCTCGCGCGTTGTACCCGAAGTCGTGCCGCCGGGACACGTCCTCGGCGAGCAGCACCGTGCCGTCGGGATCGCCGACGTCGGCGGCGTACGCGATCGACAGCAGCACGTCGGCCAGCACGCTGTCCGACAATTCGAGGAGCGGCTCGGACACGCGCGCGACGCGCTTCACGTCCTTGCTGCGCACGTCTTTGGCCAGCTCCTCGGTCAGCTTGCGGAGCGTCTCGCGCGCATTCGGCGCGGCCGAGACTCCTGGCGGCGTCGTCTGTTCGACGTCGCGGTCGAGGCGTCGGGGCAGTTCGTCGATCGTCGCCGTCAGCTTCGTGAGGACCGTCTCGACGTCGCCTGGTGCGATTTTGTCGGTGGCCAGCGTTCGGGCGGCCGCCGCGAGATCGAGCGGCACGTCGATGGAGGCGCCCTCCTGCTTGTCGCGCACGATGCGCAGGCGCTGGCGCTCGGCGGCACCGAGGTCGAGCCGGTACGATTGCCCCTCCCAGGACACAGGCCGGGCATTCGGACCATCACCGGACGGCGGGCCGGACATGGCCGCGAGCACGGCAAGCTCTGTTGTTTCGGCGTTCTTGACTTCCGCGCCGAAATCGCTGCGCAGCCAGCGGGCAACGGCTCCCGCATAGCGGCCGTCGGTCAGCGGCAGCGCCACGAGCCGCTCGAGCAGCGCCTGCGCCTTCGCGGTGTCAAGCGTAGTGACTATCGCCGCGCGCGCGAGAATCGCAATCGCACCTTGAAACTGCGCCTGCGCCTCGAACCCGCGCCGGCCTTCGAACGCGCCGATGCGCGACGCCTGCCGTGCGGCTTTCGCGTACACCGCCGGCGCACGGATGCCGATTCGTTCGAGCGTCCACATCAGCATCCGGTAACGGCTCATCGCGCGGGTCGCCACGAAGACGTCAGGCATCGCCGCCGCATCGGCCGCGCCGAACAGCCGCTGGCCGAACGCGAGCTGATCCAACCGCTCCGCGCGAATCCGGACGTCCAGCGGCCCGAGCGCCTCGACCAGCCACGCGGCATCGATCGGTTCCTCATCGATGGTTCTCACCAACCGGGCGGCATCCTCCGGCAGGTCGACGCCGCCGAACACACGCGCCCAGAACCCACGTGCCGCGGGCGCCGCCGGCACACCGTTCGCGTCGGTGGCGACGCGCGACAGCGTCATCGACAGATCGTAAGAGGCACGCGCGAGAGGCAGCGTGCGAAGGTGCGACTCGCGATACGCGCTGGTGGCGATCGTCAGCGCCTTGAAGCGTTCCGCTCGTTGAATGGCGTTCGGGTTCCACAGACCCAGGGCGAAGGCGCGCCGCGCCGGATCGATGCTGCCGATGACGTCGTAGAGATACGCCAGGCGTCCTTCGTTCGTCTCGAGCAGCAGCTGGATGAATCGGTCCGCTCTCGTCACTTTCTCGACGATCACGCTCTCCCACAGCGCGTCGACGTCGCTACGCTCGGCTTGAGGTTGTCGGGAGGCGCCGGGTGGAATCACACGATTGCCCTGCACGCGCAAGCTGCCCGAGAGCACCGCGAAGGCTGGCGCCGATCGCTCGTAGATCCGTTCGACGAGTTGCGGACGGTCGGCGAAGAAGCTCAGCGTGCCGTCGTCGAGCGACGCGAGACCCAGGCACAGGAGCGCGGCGGATCGATCAGTGATGATCGCCGTGACCAGGTCGCGTGGCGCGACCGATCGATGGAAGACCGCGCTGCTCCAGATCTCCACCGTCAGCGGGACCGGGACGACGTCGCCGGGACGCGTGTCGAGACTCGGGCGTCCGCGCGACAACGCCTGTCGCGCGGCCGCGAGATACGTGTCGGCAGAACCTTTTCGTCCGTCAGGTGAGTTGTACAGGAGGCGGGAGATCTCGTAGACGAACCGCCCGCGATCCGGCGCCGGATCGATGCCGAGCGCCTGTGCGAGCGCAAGAGTTCCACCGGGGACCGGCACGTCCTCGGAAACAGCGGCTGCGGCGGCGGGATAACACTGAAATACCGCTACAATCGTGATGCACAGCAGGCGTAGCAAGGTCTTCAGAAGGCGCACATTATATACATGGCATCTGCGAACTACACCGCGAAAGACATCACGGTTTTAGAGGGTCTCGAGCCCGTTCGAAAACGTCCGGGCATGTACATCGGAGGTGTCGGCTCAGCCGGGCTGCATCACCTTGTCTGGGAGACGCTCGACAACTCCGTCGACGAAGCGATGAACGGCTACGCTTCAAATATTTGGGTGACTCTTCACGCTGATGGATCGGCCATCACGATTGAAGACGATGGACGCGGGATTCCGATCGACAAGCACCCGACCTCGAAGAAGAGCGCGCTGGAAGTCATCTTTACCGTGCTTCACGCCGGCGGAAAATTCGAGCACGGCAACTACAAAACGGCGGGCGGCCTTCACGGTGTCGGCGCGAGCGTCGTCAACGCCCTGTCAAAAGAACTGGTCGCAACGGTCAAGCGCGACGGGGCGCAATGGGAAATGCGCTTCAGGCAGGGCAAGCCTGTCAGTCCGCTGAAAAAGATTGGCGCGGCGCGCGGAACCGGGACGAAGGTCTACTTCCATCCCGACGCCGCGATTTTTCCCAAGATCGAATTCGATCCCGCGATCATCAAGGAGCGGCTCGAGGTCGCGAGCTACCTGCACAAGGGACTCAAGGTCACGTTCGAAGACGAGGGCGCGAAAGAGAAGATCGTCTACGAGCACACCGAAGGCCTCGTCGACTACCTGAAGCGCATCGTTGTCGATCGAGGCGCGAAGCCGGTGCACGAAGCGCCCTTCACCCTCACGAAGGACGAGGGGCTGCGGCTCGATCTCGTCCTGCAATGGACGGAAGCGACCGACGAGCACATTCGCTCGTATGTGAACGGCATCCCGACCGGATCCGGCGGGACGCACGAAAGCGGACTGCGTGCCGGCATCGGCAAGGCGGTGCGCAACTACATCGAAACGCACAACCTGTCGCCGAAAGGCGTGACGCTCACTGCGGAGGACATCCGCGAGGGACTCACGGGCGTGCTGAGCGTCTTCATCCAGGAGCCGCAGTTCCAGGGACAGACGAAAGATCGCTTGAACAATCCCGAGCTGGTCTCTGCCGTGGATGGCGTCGTCCGGCCGGGACTCGAGCACGGGCTGAATCACAACAGCAGCGTCGCCGAAGCGATCGTCGCCCGCATCGTGCTCGCCGCGCGCGCGCGCGAAGCGAGCCGCGCCGCGCAGGCCGAGGTATCGCGCAAGAGCGCCACGTCGACTCGCCTCAACCTGCCCGGAAAGTTGAGCGACTGCACCAACTCGAGCAGCGAGAACAGCGAGCTCTTCATCGTCGAGGGCGATTCGGCCGGCGGATCGGCGAAGCAGGGACGCGATCGCGCCCGGCAGGCGATTCTCCCGTTGCGCGGCAAGGTGCTCAACACCGAGAGCGCGTCGCTCGCCAAGGTGCTCGAGAACAAGGAGCTGTCGGACCTGGTCACCGCGATCGGCTGCGGCCTGGGCAACAACTTCGAAATCGCCAGGCTGCGCTACGGCAAGATCATCATCCTCGCCGACGCCGACTCCGACGGCAATCACATCGCCACACTCCTGCTGACGTTCATCTATCGCCACTTGCCGAAGCTAATCGCTAACGGCAAAGTGTTCCTCGCGCAGCCGCCGCTCTACCGCATCGATGTCGGCAAGGACACGTACTGGGCGCTCGACGATGCGCACAAGGACAGCATCCTGAAGCAGCACGGCCAGGGCAAGAACGGCCGCGGGACGCCGGAGATCACGCGATTCAAGGGTCTTGGCGAGATGATGCCGAAAGTGTTGTGGGAGACGACGCTGAATCCGAGGACACGGCGGCTGCTGCGCGTGGAAGTGACCGATCAGCTCGTGACCGATCGCGTCATCAACGAGCTGATGGGCAAGGACGCATCGGCGCGCTTCCGCTTCATCATGGAACGAGCCGATGAGGCCGAGGAGCTCGATGTCTAGGTCACGGAGGGGACGGAGATAACGGGATCACACAGAGGAACGGAGCAGCGGAGACGAACGGAGGGTGGCGGTTCGACGACGTCGCGAAGCGACGGATCGGCTGAATCCGAATCGAAAACACGAGCGGACCGTAGCGCCTGCCTGCTCGTTTTTTTCGATTCGGCTTCAGCCGTCCGCCGGGCCGCCGCGGCGGCCCGGTCGTCGAACCGCTCACGTCTTCTCCGCTCGTCTCTGTTGCTCCGCTCCTCTGTGTGATTCCGTTCCCTCCGTACGCTCCGTTGACCGCTAGAGGATTGCCCGCAGTCCGCTGACCAGCCTTCCAATCCCCTCGGCAACGGTCTCCTTCTGCAGCGCGCCGTAGGCAACGCGGAAGTAGCAGCCGTCGGTCATGCCGAACGCCGGCCCTGGAATCACGGCGACCTTGAACTCGCGGATGAGACGCTCCGCGACGATCATCGGATCGAGCGCGGTCTCTACCTTCATGAGCACGTAGAATGCGCCGTCAGCCGCGGGGACGGTGACCTGTGGCGCCAGCGCACCAAGCTTCGACACCACGATGTCGCGGATCGAAGCAAGCTCGCGCACGTGCGGCTCGCAGTATCCGCGGCCCACGTCCAGCGCGGCGATCGCCGCCACCTGCGACGCCACGGGCGCGCAGACGACGATTGTGTCCTGACTCTTTGCCATGGCGTCCGCGAGGTGCTCCGGGTACGTCATGTAGCCGATGCGCCATCCGGCGAAGCCGTACGCCTTCGAGAGCGAGTACATCGCAATCGTATGCGCCTCGGCGCCGGGAAACGATCCCGACGACACGTGCCGCGCGGATCCGTACGTGAAGTACTCGTACACCTCGTCGGCGATGTGATAGATGCCGCGGTCCCGGCAGAGCGCGTTGATGTCTCGGAGCGCCTGCTCGCCGAACACCGCACCGCTCGGGTTGTTCGGCGTCACGGTGACGATTGCACGGGTGCGATCGGTGATCGCCGCGCGCAGCGCGTCCAGCCGCGGCTGGTAGTGCTCGTCGGTCGCAACGCGGACCGCGGTGCAATCGGCCATCTGAACGGCCATCTCGTGATTGAAATAGAACGGGACGTTCAGGATGATCTCGTCGCCTGGCGCGGTGATCGCCAGCACGGCGTGCACGAACGCCATGTTCGCGCCGGCGGTGACCATCAGACGCGTGCCACGCGCCAGGTCGATGCCGTTCTCGGCGCGCAGCTTTTCCGCCAGCCGCTCCTGCAGCGCGGGCAGTCCGGCGCCGTCCTGATACTCGTGGGTCGAGGCGTCCGTCAGGGCATCGCGAACGGCGTCGATCGCCGCCTGCGGCGGGCCGTAGTGAACGACGCCCTGGCCCAGTGAAATCGTGCCCGGCGTCTGCCGGATGAGGGCGCCGACGACAGGCACGATCGGCGCCTGCACCGCGTCCATACGCGTCTGGAATCTCACGGTCTGCATTATATTGGGTGGCCTGTTCGTGCCTTCGCTTCCGCCGGGAGCGACGGCGAGTTCCGGAGGCTCCATGATACGTCGACGTACGCTCCTGTCCGCGTTCGCCCTCGCCTGCTTGTCAACATTTGTCGCGACCGCGGCCGGCACCCTGCAGACGCCCGAACAGTTTCTCGGGTTCAAGGTCGGCGCCGACAACAAGCTGATCCGATGGGACAAGATCGTCGACTACATGAAGCTCGCCGCGGCCAACTCCGACCGCGTGCGCTTCCGTGAGCTCGGCAAGACCAGCGACAACAATCCCTTCATCGCGCTCGAAATCAGCTCGCCCGATACGCTCAAAAATCTCGATCGCTACAAGCGACTCGAACAGAAGCTGTACTTCCAGGGCGGCGCTCCGTCGGATACCGAGCGGGACGAGATTTTCCGGCAGGGCAAGCTCGTCCTGCTCATCACGTGCAGCATCCACGCCACGGAAATCGGCGCAACCCAGATGTCCGTCGAACTCGTTCACCACCTGGCGACGAGCGATGCGCCGGACGTGAAGAAGATCCTCGACAACGTGATCTTCGTGCTGGTGCCGAGCCTGAATCCCGACGGCGAGATCATGGTCACCGACTGGTTCAACAAGAACCTCGGGACCGACTACGCGAACAGCCCGATCCCGTACCTGTATCACCCGTACGTCGGGCACGACAACAATCGCGACATGTACATGTTCACGCAGAAGGAAAGCCGGCACACGGCGAACCTGCTGTGGCACGACTGGTTCCCGTCGGTGTGGCTCGACGAGCACCAGATGGGGAGCAACGCGGCGCGGATCTTCGTGATGCCGGCGACCGATCCGATCAACGCCAACGTTCACCCGCTCATCTACCGCTGGAACGGGATCCTCGGCCAGTCGCAAGCCGCGGCGCTCGAGGCAGCCGGCAAGGAAGGCATCATCTACAACTCCACGTACACCAACTTCTGGGAAGGGGCGATGGCGTGGAGCGGCTGGTGGCACAACCAGATCGGTCTGCTCACGGAAGTCGCGAGCGCGCGCGTCGCGGCACCGATGGATCAGGTCCGCGCAGTGCCGGGACGTCCGGCCCCCGCGGCTGCGCCCGGCGGCGGACGCGGCGAGATGCGCTTCGACAACGGACCGATTCCCGCGCCAACCGACATCACTCCGCGCACTGAATACCCGCGGCCGTGGATGGGCGGTCACTGGACCCTCCGCGACATCGTCGATTACGAGCTGATCGCGACGATGGCGCTGCTGGAGACGGCCGCGGATCGGCGGGAAACGATCGTGCGGCAGATTTACGAGGTGAACCGGCAGACCGTCGAGGACGGCAAGAAGAGCAACCCGTCGGCGATCCTGGTACCGATTGATCATCAACAGGACGCACGCGAAGCGGCGCACCTCGTCGAGAAGCTGAACATGGGCGGCGTGGAAATCTATCGCGCCGAGGCGGCGTTCGAAGCCGACGGAAAGAGCTACGCGGCCGGCACGTTCGTGATTCCGATGACACAGGTCTTCGCCCGGTACGCGAAGGACATGCTGGAAAAGCAAACCTATCCCGAAGTGCGGCGGTCGCCCACGTCGGCGCCGGAGCCGCCGTACGACGTGACCGCCTGGTCGCTCGGCATGCTGCTCGGCGTGGACACGGTCTTCGTGAAGAACGCGTTGCCGTCGATGAAGATGACGAAGGTCGACGGCCTGCCGAAGATCGCCGGAAACGTGACGGGCACCGGCGCCAGGTTCGGGTTCGACTACAAGGGCGCCGATTCGGCGATTGCCATCAACCGTCTGCTGAAGGACGGCGCGCACCTCAGCTTTGACTCGCCCTCTCACGCCGTGGCCACCAATGTCTCGCGAACACGCATGGAAGCGGTGGCCCGCGAGTTTGGGCTGGCCGTCAAAGCTTCAGAAGTTAGAAGTCAAAAGTCAGAAGCTAAAAGTGACGTCGCGTTCCACGCGCCCCGCGTGGCGATGTACCAGCCGTGGACCGGTGGAAACATGGACGAGGGATGGACGCGCTGGGTGCTCGAGCAGTACGAGTTCAACCTGACGTCGATCCACAACGCGGACATCCGCGCCGGGAAGCTGCGGCAGAAGTTCGACGCGATCATCATCGCCGACCAGGATCCGCGCGGCATCATGGAGGGATACGACGCGAGCCAGATCCGTCCCGAGTACCGCGGCGGTATCGGCGAGGCCGGCCTCGATCAGCTGAAACAGTTCATCGCCGACGGCGGCACACTGGTCACCATGGGCAACGCCTGCGACCTCGCGATCGAGAAGCTGCCGATTCCCGTTCGCAACCTGAAGAAAGGCCTCACGCGCGATCAGCACTTCGCACCGGGCGCGATCCTGAACGTCGAGGTCGACACCCAGCATCCGATCGGCTACGGCGTCGCCGCCGACACGTTCGGCTTCTACATCAACAGTCCGTTCTTCCAGTTGACTGAAGGGTTCAACTCACAGCGGTCCAGCGTCGTCGCGCGCTATCCGAACACAGGCGTGATTGCGTCGGGCTGGCTGAAGGGAGAGGAGCTGATGGCCGGACGGGCCGCGGTGGTGTCGATCGACATGAACCCCGGCAGGGTGGTTCTCTTCGGTCTGCGCCCGCAGCATCGCGCGCAGACGCATGCGACGTTCCCGATGCTCTTCAACGCTCTTTATCTATCAGCACCCGGGGAAACGGGGACCAAAACATCGAATTAAGAATTGGGAATTAGGAATTAAGAATCACAACGCGAGAACCCTGAACGCGGAACCATGAACCCAGAACCCGTCAGGGTATTTGTCACGGGCGGGACCTTCGATAAGGAGTACAACGAGCTGAACGGCTCGCTGTTCTTCAAGGACACGCACCTGCCTGAAATGCTGCGGCTTGGACGGTCGCGGATCGACGTGTCGATCTCCACCTTGATGATGATCGATAGCCTGGAGATGACCGCCGCCGACCGTGGCCGGATCGTCGACGAGTGCACGCGGGCAGCCGAGACGCGAATTCTGATCACGCACGGGACCGACACGATGGTGGAGACGGCCGCGGCGTTGGCGGCCGCGCCGGGCGCTCCCGCCAGGACGATCGTCCTGACCGGTGCGATGATCCCGTACGCGTTCGGCAGCTCCGACGGGTTGTTCAATCTCGGAAGCGCCCTTTCGTTCGTCCAGGTGCTGCCGCCCGGCGTCTACATCGCGATGAACGGCCGGTGCTTCAATTGGGACCGAGTGCGTAAGAACCGGGATACCGGCACATTCGAGGACATATGAGCGGTGAATCAACACAGAGGACACAAAGGAAATTCCAGTACGTTCTTTCCCTGGTGTCCTTGATGTCCTTGGTGTGTACGCAGCGCCCGGCCCGCGCGCAGGAGCTGGATGAGGTCACCCGGCTGCTGCAGCAATATGTCGCGATCGACACCTCCAATCCTCCTGGCGACACACGGAAAGCCGCCGATTTCCTGTCCTCGATTCTCGAGCGCGAAGGCATTCCGGTCACGCGTTACGAGTCCGCGCCCGGCAAGGCCATCCTCTACGCCCGGCTGAAGGCCACCGTATCGCCGCCGGCGGGCAAGTCGATCCTCCTGCTCCATCATATGGACGTCGTGCCGGCCGATCGCGCGCAGTGGAAAACGGATCCATTCACGCCGACGATCAAGGGCGACGATCTGTGGGGCCGGGGCTCGATGTACATGAAGGGCCAGGGCGTTGCGCAGCTCTTGGCGTTCCTGACGTTGAAACGCCAGGACCTGCCGCGGACGCGCGATGTGATCCTGCTCGTCGAGCCCGACGAAGAAGTCGGCGGCGCCCTGGGCGCGAGGTGGATGATCGCGAACCACTACGCCGAGCTCGATCCGGAATACGTCATCGACGAGGGCGGCTTCGGGAGCACGGATCTGTTCGCGCCGAACAAGACGGTGTACGGCATCTCGGTGGCCGAAAAGAAAATCGTCTGGTTGAAGCTGCGCGCCGAAGGCGTCGCGGGTCACGGCAGCCAGCCGACCGACACGAACCCCAACGATCGGCTCGTGAAAGCGCTCGCCAGGCTGCTCGGCGACTCTCGCCAGGCGTCAGGCTCGGGAGCCCGAGCGACTCCATCCGCGACAACTGGAGCGCGAGCCTTACCGGCGAGCGGTGGAGAACCTACGGTCCTCGACGTGATGCAGGCGAAGGTCGGCGCCTTTGCGCAGAACAAGTTCACGAACGCGATCCAGCACTCGACGATCTCGCTCACCTGGTTCCGTTCCGGTGTGGGCGATCCGCCGAAGATCAATGTGATCCCGTCCGTCGCGGAAGCCGGGCTGGACTGTCGCGTGCTGCCAGGCATCACGCGCGATCAATGGATGGCCGAAGTCGGGCGGCGGCTGGGCGATCCGGGCATCAAGATCGAGCTGATCAACGAGTCGGACGATTCGATCGTCACCACCCAGGACGCGCCCCTCTACCGCAACATCGAGGCGGCCATCAAGCGTCGTCATCCCGAAGCGATCGTCACGCCGATTCTCATCCCCTATGGCACGGACTCGAACGCGTTCCGGCCCAGGGGCGTGAAGAGCTACGGGATCTTTCCAGCGCTGCTCCCGGCCGACGTGGTCGCCTCCATGCACGGCGACGGCGAACACGTGAGCCTGACGAGCGTGCGCGAGGGAGCGCAGGTCCTGTTCGAGGCGCTGCGCGATTCGTTGGCGAAATGATCACGATCGGAAGGAACCGCGGAGTTCGCTGAGACCGCGGAGAAGATAAAAGCTATTCTCTGCGGTCTTGGCGCTCTCTGCGGTTTCTTCTGAGCGTAAATCGAGGGGGAGGCACACATTCCCGTCTTAGGTATCGACGTCGGCACCGGCGGCTCTCGTGCGCTGATCCTCGACGACAGCGGCGCGCTCCTCGCATCGGCCACCGCCGAGCACGCACCGTTCGCGTCGCCGCGCACGACCTGGGCCGAGCAGGACCCGGCCGACTGGTGGCGCGCCTGTCAGCAGGCGATTCGTTCGGCCATCGCCGCGAGTGGAGTCTCCGCAGAATCGATTGCGTGCGTCGGTCTGTCCGGCCAGATGCACGGAGCCGTTCTGCTCGACGCGAACGGCGGCGTCCTCAGGCCTTCCCTCATCTGGTGCGATCAGCGCACCGAAGACGAATGCCGGTGGTTGGACGACTCGATCGGCCGGACACGTATTCTCGAGCTCACGTCGAATACGGCGCTCACGAATTTCACGCTCACCAAGCTGCTCTGGGTCCGCACGCACGAGCCGGGGATCTGGAGCCGTGTCCGGCATGTTCTGCTGCCCAAGGACTACGTGCGCTTTCAGCTGAGCGGCGAATACGCCACCGACGTCGCCGATGCATCCGGCACGCTGATGCTCGATGTCACGCGACGCTCCTGGTCGGACGCGATGCTCGACTCCGCCGGCATCGACGCCGCCATACTCCCGGCCGTGTTCGAGTCGCCGCAGATCTGCGCGCGGATCTCAACGACCGCGGCGTCGCTGACCGGCGTCCCGGCCGGCACACCGATCGTCGCCGGTGCCGGCGATCAGGCAGCGGGAGCGATTGGCATGGGGATCACGCGTCCCGGAGCGGTGAGCGCGACCATCGGCACCTCAGGCGTCGTGTTCGCGGCGACCGATCGGCCCGCAACCGATCCCGAAGGACGGATCCACACGTTCTGTCATGCGGTCCCCGGCCGCTGGCACGTGATGGGGGTGACGCAAGCCGCCGGTCTCTCCCTGAAATGGTTTCGCGATCAACTCGCGGCGGGAACGTCCTACGACCAGCTGACCGCCGAGGCCGGGCGCGTCGCGCCAGGGGCGGACAACGTCCTCTGGGCGCCATACCTGATGGGTGAACGAACCCCTCACTGCGATCCCAACGCGCGAGCCGCGCTCCTCGGACTGGCCGCGAGCCACGGACGAGGGCACATCGTGCGCGCGATCATGGAAGGCGTGGCGTTCAGCCTCCGGGATACCTTCTCGATCTTCGCGCAGCTGCAGCTGCCTGTCGAAAGCATCCGCCTCGGCGGCGGCGGGTCGCGCTCGGCGCTCTGGCGTCAAATCCAGGCGGACGTCTACGGGCAGCCGGTCGATACCGCGGTCGACGAGGGAGCCGCGTACGGCGCGGCCATTCTGGCGGCCGTTGGCATTGGACGCTGGCCAACAGTGGACGCGGCATGCGATGCTCTGGTCCGCGGCGTGGCCACGACCACGCCGCAACCGGCAGTCGTTGCGCAGATGACCGAACGATACAACGCCTATAGACGCATCTATCCTGCATTGCGGAAGGTTCATGGCTGATCGATACGCGCCCCGGCCGGAACACAAATTCTCCTTCGGCCTGTGGACGGTCGGGAACCGAGGACGCGATCCGTTCGGGGACGTCGTCCGCGATCCGCTGCCGCCTGTCGACGCCGTCGCGCTGCTGGCGGAAGTCGGCGCGTGGGGCGTGAACCTCCACGACAACGACCTCGTGCCGATCGACGCCTCCCCCTCCGATCGCGATCGCATCGTCACCGCGTTCAAGGCAGCCTGCGGCCGTCACGGCATCGTCGTGCCGATGGCCACGGTCAATTTGTTCTACGACCCCGTGTTTCGGGACGGCGCGTTCACCTCCAACGATCCGCGCGTGCGCGCGTACGCGCTGGAGAAGACGAAGCAGGCGATGGATCTCGGCGCCGAACTGGGCGCCAGCATCTTCGTGCTGTGGGGAGGACGCGAAGGCACCGAAACCGATGCGTGCCGGCGTCCGGACGAGGCGATCAAACGGCTTCGCGAAGCGGTGAATGCGCTATGCGGCTATTCGCTCGATCGCCGGTATGGCTTCAGGATCGCGCTCGAAGCGAAGCCGAACGAGCCGCGCGGCGACATCTACATGGCGACCACCGGCGCCTATCTCGGGTTCATTCCGACCCTGGACCATCCCGAAATGGTGGGCGTGAATCCGGAGGTCGCGCACGAACAGATGGCGGGGCTGAACTTTCTCCATGCCGTCGCACAGGCATGGGAGGCGGGCAAGCTGTTTCACATCGATCTGAACGACCAGGTTCCGGGCCGGTACGACCAGGACTTCCGGTTCGGATCCGCCAACGTGAAGTCCGCGTTCTGGCTCGTGAAGTTTCTCGAGGACGTCGGATACACGGGCCCGCGTCACTTCGACGCGCACGCCTACCGGACTGAGGACTACGACGGTGTCCGTGATTTCGCACGCGGCTGCATGCGCACGTATCTCATCCTCAAGGAACGCGCGAGACAGTGGAACGCTGATACGGAGATCCAGACACTGATTGGCGAGCTCGGCACGCGAGGTCAGCGCGGTCTGGGATACGAGCGTCTCGATCAGTTGACGCTGGAGGTATTGCTCGGTGTACGCGGAGAGGAGGCGTGATGTGAAGCGCTGCGCGATCGCCTGTCTTGCACTTCTGGCTGCCATGGCCGTGCCCGGCGCGGCGCCATCGATCCGCGTGATGCTCCTCGATGGCGAGAGCGGGGGGCCGTATCACCGGTGGCAGCTCACGTCGCAGGTCATCAAGAAGGAGCTCGAGGAGGCGGACCTGTTCGACGTGACGGTCGTCACGGCGCCCCCGTCCGGCGCCAGCTTCAGCGCGTTCAAACCGGACTTCGCGAAGTACCAGGCCGTCGTCCTGAACTACGACGCACCCGACGACCGCTGGCCCGCCGAGTTGAAGGCCGCGTTCGAGCGCTACGTGAGCGACGGCGGCGGGGTCGTCGTCGTCCATGCATCCGACAACGCGTTTCCGGGCTGGAAGGCGTTCAACGAAATGACGGGCGTCGGCGGCTGGCGCAATCGAAACGAGACCGCCGGGCCGTTCTGGTTTTTCAAGGACGGCACGCTGACGTCGGCCAGCACGCCAGGAGCCGCCGGCAGCCACGGACAGCGGCTCCCCTTCAGAGTCACCGTCCGCGATCCGAATCATCCCATCACGAAAGGGCTTCCCGCCCGCTGGATGCATCAGGGCGACGAGCTCTATGCGGCGTTGCGTGGGCCCGGCCGGAACATGACCGTGCTGGCGACGGCGTATTCCGATCCCGCCAACAACGGGACCGGACGCGACGAACCGCAGCTGATGGTGCTCGCGTACGGAAAGGGACGCGTGTTCCACACCACGATGGGACACGACGTCAGCGCCTTGAGCTCGGTGGACTTCGTCGTCACGCTGCAGCGCGGCACGGAGTGGGCGGCGACCGGGAACGTCACGCAGAAGGTTCCGTCGGACTTCCCCACGCCCGACGCCGTGAGCTTCCGCGCGAATCTCGCGGCGATGGATCAGCCGCAGACTCCGGCGCCCGCCGGAGGCCGCGGGTCGCAGGCGAGTCCCGCTGCCGTGCGGCCACCGGCGACCGAAACTCCGCAATCGTATCCGCCGGAGCAGATACGGGCGGGGCAGCCCATCTTCGCCGCGCAGTGCGGCTTCTGCCATGGACGCGATGCGATGGGCGGCGAAACGGGACCCGATCTCACCCGCGCGGCGAGCGTCGCGGCCGATGTGCGCGGCGACAAGCTCGCACCGATCGTGCGGAACGGCCGTACCGACAAAGGCATGCCCTCCTTCCCGCTCGGCGAAGCCGATCTCGCCGCCGTCGTCGCGTTCATCCACGACCAGAAGACGAAAGCCGAGTCGCTGACCGGCGGACGCCGCGCGGTGGATGTCGCCGATCTGCAGACCGGAAACGCGGACGCAGGAAAGAAATATTTCGCGAGCGCATGCGCCAGGTGTCATTCACCGAGCGGCGATTTTGCCGGCCTCGCAAAA
This sequence comes from Vicinamibacterales bacterium, assembly GCA_035693505.1. GTDB lineage: Bacteria > Acidobacteriota > Vicinamibacteria > Vicinamibacterales > CAVVIG01 > CAVQFC01. The sequence goes on along the minus strand of DASSGK010000390.1, from coordinate 2,971 downwards.
AAGCTGGAGGGACTCGCGCTGCTCCAGCGGATGCTGTACCCCTCGGGCGCAGCCGCGGCGTCGCGCGCGCGCGTGACCGTCACGAGGCCCTCAGGCGAGACCGTCACCGGGTCGCTGGCGTACCGTGACGAGTTCACGATCGCCCTCACGGATCAGTCCGGCGCGTATCGGGCGTTCCCGGCCGACCGGACGAAGTTCGTGGTCGACGATCCGCTTCAGGCTCATGCCGAGCAGCTGGGGAAGTACACCGATGACGACATGCACAATGTGCTGGCGTACTTGCATACGCTTCGCTGAACGCGGCGCGACGGCCTTCGCGATATTCGTCGCGGTCGCGGCGTGCCATCTGCTCGTCTCCGCGCAGACGCTCGATCCGGCGGCGCTGCTCAACCCCTCGTCCGACTCGTGGCCGACGTATCACGGCGACTACTCCGGGCGGCGGCACAGCCGCCTCGCACAAATCACGCCGGAGAACGTCCGTCAGCTCACGCTCGCCTGGTCGTTCCAGACGAATCAAAGCCAGCAGATCAAGGCGTCGCCCATCGTCGTCGGCGGTGTCGTCTACATCACGACGCCCGACAATATCTGGGCGATCGACGCGCGATCGGCGCGCCAGTTGTGGCGCTATACCTACCCGACGAATCAGGGCTTCCACATCGGGCATCGCGGTGCGGCGATCTACAAGAACTCTGTCTTCCTGACCACGCCGGATGCGCATCTCGTCGCGCTCGACGCGCGCACCGGCGACGTGAAGTGGAACATCGAGATCGCGGATGCGAAGCGCGGTTTCTGGTCCACGAACGCTCCGCTCGTCATCCGGAACCACGTGCTCGTCGGCGTCTCCGGCGATTTCGACAACGTGCCTGGCATGCTGCAATCGTTCGATCCCGAGGTCGGCGCGCATCAATGGACGTTCTACAGCACGCCTCCGGCCGGCACGCCTGGCTCCACGAGCGGCGGCGCGACCGGCGGCCAGATGTGGATGACCGGCACGTACGATCCGGATCTCAACCTGATGTACGTCGGGACCGGCAATCCCACGCCCGTGTTGAACGGCGCGGCCCGGCCCGGCGACAACCCGTGGACCTGCAGCATCCTCGCGCTCGATCCGGATACCGGCAAGCTCGCGTGGGGATTTCAGGCGTCACCGCACGATACGCATGACTGGGATGCCGCCGAAGTGCCGGTGCTCGTCGACGGCACCTTCAAGGGCGAGCCGCGCAAGCTGCTGATGCAGGCGTCGCGCAACGGCTACTTCTTCGTGCTGGATCGGACGACCGGGAAGAACCTGCTGACCTCGACGTTTGCCGCCGTGAACTGGTCGAAGGGGATCGACGCGCAAGGACGCCCGATTCCCGATCCCGCGAAAGAGCCGTCACGAGACGGCGTGCTGATCGCGCCGAACGAAAGCGGCGCGACCAACTATCGTTCGCCCAGCTTCGACGCGAAAACCGGAACGCTGATCGTCAGCGCGCAGGACGCTTACGGCATCTATTTCTTCAAACCGGAGCACGGCGCGTACGGCTGGGCGGGGGCGGACTACAACCTCTTCGGCAAATCAGTGCTGCGCGCCATCGACTATCAGACGGGAAAGATCCGATGGAATCACGACCTCGGTGAAGGCGCGTCCGCCGCCGGCGTGCTGACCACCGAGTCCGGGCTGACGTTCACCGGAGACACCGCCGGCAACGCGCTCGCGCTCCGAACCAGCGACGGCGCAACACTGTGGCACGCCGGGATCGGCAAGGTTGGTAACTCGCCAATCACCTACGAGCTCGACGGGCGTCAGTATGTGTTGATGGGCGGCGGTAGCGCGTTGTACGCGTGGGCGCTTCCGTAGAAGAAAGAGATTTCAGATTTCAGAAGTCAGATTTCAGATTGATATTCCAATCTGAAATGAAGTCTGCAATCTGAAGTCTGCAATCTGAAATCTCTACAGGTGTTTGGCGAGGAACGGAATCCCACGTTTTCCCCAGAACGAGTGCTCGCCCGGGAAGACCTCGTGCTCGACGGCGTCAGCGGCCTGAAACACGCTGTATATCTCGCGCACCTGCTTGACGCTCTCCAGGCTCGCCGCGATCGGGAAGATGTTGTCTTTCTCCCCGGACTCGACGAAAAGCGGACGCGGCGCGATGAGGCCGCCGACGTCGTACATCTCGGCCCAGTTCAGAATCCCCGGGACGTAGTTGTCGACGCAGTGCGCCAGGCTGCCGATGCTGTCGCGGAACGTGTTCAGGTATCCGCTGACCATCGCCGCTCGGATGCGCGGCTCCAGCGCGGCAGAGAACAGCGTGGCCGTGCCGCCCCCCGAGATGCCCATGCAGCCCACGCGGTTTGCGTCGAGCTCCGGGCGCGTGGCGATGTAGTCGAGGGCGCGGAGCACGTCCCACACGCGCCAGCCGATCATGGTTTCGCCCAGCATCAGCGCACCGCCGGCCACCGGCTCGCACCCCTTTTGTGACAGTCCCCTGGCTGCATTGAGCGGATCGCGCCGGCACCCGAAGGCCATCGGTTCGATCGCGACGGCGGCCATGCCGGCCTCGGCGACTTGAATCGCGAAATCGTGCTGGTATCCCGGCTTGTCCGTGCGTTCCCGTCCCTCTTCGTCGATGCCGACGATGTCGTCGACGCCGCGCCCGTGCCCGGGGATGCAGATCACCGCTGGCATCGGCGGCCGGACGCGGTCGGGAAGAAGGAGATACGCGAGCACGCTGACGCCTTCGCGGCTGTCGAAGACGATTTTTTCGCGCCGGTATCCCGCGAACGCGCGCGTCTCCAGCGTCACCGGCCGGAGCGGCGATCGAGACGAGGGGAAGCCGCCAACCAGTTCGGTAATCTTCGCTCGCAGCGTCTTCTGCCACGCTTCAGCCTCCGGCCGGGTCCGGGCCTGGAATCGCAGACGGCGCGGTGCAGCGCTGAAGCGATCCCGCGCGTACAGCACGGGATCGAACCGCCGATCGTCGACGCCGCT
>DASSGK010000389.1:0-12864 GCA_035693505.1 Vicinamibacterales bacterium | reverse complement strand
CTGATCCGTACGGCCGGCGATCAGGCGATGCCTTCGCGGGGACGCTTTACCATCGACGCCGGTTCGGGAAGCGTGTTGTCCAGCGAACTGGTCGCCGAGAGCGGCTCGCTCAAGGCGCGCATCGAGGTGACCTATTCGCTCGACCCGGGAGTCAACGCACTCGTGCCGCGCGAGATGCGAGAGAAATATTCACTCGGCGACGGATCGACGATCGAGGGGAAGGCAACGTACGCGAAATACCGGCGCTACCAGGTGACGGTGGATACGGCGGTTAAATAAGGGGCTAGGGATTAGGGACCAGGGCTTAGGGAGTAGGGCTTAGGGCTGGGGACTGGGCATGAGGCTAGGGCTTAGGGCTAGGGGCTTAGCGCTCGTCGCGGCGGTGCTTGGCGGCATCGCATTGATGCTCGCGCCTGCTTCGGCACAGGAGCCGGCGCTCGGCGACGTCCTTGCGCGCGCCGGCGCGTACGTTCTCGAATTCCAGCGGCAGCTGTCCGGCATCGTCGCCGAAGAACAGTACGTGCAGGACGTCCGGTATCCGGTCGCCAGCACGCGTTTCAACCCGCAGTCGCCGAAGCACCGCGAGCTGAAATCGGACCTGCTTCTGGTCAAGCCCGTCGGCGGCGATCGGTGGCTGCAGTTCCGCGACGTCTTCGAAGTCGACGGCAGCGCGGTGCGCGACCGCAACGAGCGTCTCATGCAGCTGTTCGTCGCGCCGTCCGCTTCGTCGGCATCGCAGACCGATCGGATCATTGAGGAGAGCTCGCGCTACAACATCGGCAACCTGCAGCGGACGGTCAACGTGCCGGTCCTCGCGCTGGTCGTCCTGGACCCGAAGCACCAGGGTCGGTTCACGTTCAAGCGCAGCGATCGTCGCACGCCGCTTCTCGAGCACAGCCGGCCGAAGCCGGCCGACGTCTGGGTCGTCGAATATCAGGAAGTCCAGAAGCAGACGATGATCCGGACGACGAACGGCCGGGACCTGTCGGCGCGCGGACGCTTCTGGATCGAACCCGCGACGGGCCACGTCCTTGCGAGCGAGCTCATGGCCGAGGATCTGTCGATCCGGGGCACGATCGACGTCGACTACGAGATCGAACCGTCCATCGGGCTCCTCGTGCCGAGCGTGATGCGTGAACGCTACGATATCCGCCGCGACGGCTCGCGGGTGGACGGCGAGGCGGTCTACAGCCGTTTCCGCCAGTTCCAGGTCAAGGTCGACGAAAAGCTCACGCCGGTCGTGAAGCAATGAAGACCAGGCAATGAAGATTGAGCCATGAAGAGCCTGTGTGCGGCCATCGGCGCGGCGATCGTGCTCGCCACGGCTGCGCCCGGCGCCGAGAAGGCCACGACGCTCGAGACCGTGATGGAGCGGGCGGCCGACTACGTCGCCGATTTTCACCGGCAGCTGTCGAGCATCGTCGCCGAAGAGCGCTACGTCCAGGATTGGATGCGCGTGCTGGACAGGCGGCGCGGCACCAACCAGATCGCTCACCGCGAGCTCGTCTCCGATCTGCTGCTGGTGAAACCCGAGGGCTTCAGAGCGTGGATGGAGTTCCGCGACGTCTTCGAGGTGGACGGCCTGCCTGTCCGCGAGCGCGACGAGCGGCTCGTAAAAATGTTCCTGACCCCGACAGTGTCGACCAACGAGCAGATTGCCAAGATTCTGTCCGAGAGCGCGCGCTTCAACATCGGCGACATCAACCGCAACGTCAACACGCCGATCTTCCCGCTCCTGTTCCTGGAACACGACAATCACTATCGCTTCAAGTTCAAGCAGACCGCGGATCGAAAGCCGACGAACTCCGCCGACGCGGCGGCGGACGGCGCGTTTCGCGTGTCCACCGAAGTCTGGGTCGTCGCCTACGAGGAGAAAGCCTCCCACACGATGATCCGGACCGACGGCGAAAAGGACCTGCCGTCGAGGGGACGCTTCTGGATCGATCCGGCCACCGGTCACGTGCTGATGAGCGAGTTGACGGCGGAGAATCGTCATATCGCGGCGACGATCGACGTGAGCTATCAGTCCGAGCCGCTGCTCGGCCTGCTGGTGCCCGTCGAGATGCGTGAGCGTTACGAGAGCAAGAGGAGCGGGACCCTGGTCGAGGGCCGGGCCACGTACGGCCGGTTCCGGCAGTTCCAGGTAAAAGTCGACGAGAAACTCGGACCGATCGTCAAACCGAAATAACGGGAGAATGGAAGCCGTTCCCTTTTTGAAAAGAGCAGGAGCCTATGGCCGCGCGACCGACGTGGAAGGGATATCTCAAGATCAGCCTGGTCAACATTCCCATCAAAGTCTTTCCGGCGACTGATGCGGGAGCGACGCTGAGCTTCAACCAGCTGCACGGCGAGTGTCAGACGCGCATCCAGCAGAAGCGCTGGTGCCCCAAGTGCGAACGCGAAGTCCCCAACACCGACATCGTCAAGGGCTTCGAATTCGAGAAGGGCCGCTACGTCATCGTCGACGAGGAGGACATCGAGAAAGTCCGGGTCGACTCGACGCGCGTGATCAACCTCGAGAAATTCACCGAGGACACAGCGATCGATCCGATCTATCTCGAGCGGCCGTACTATCTGGCGCCCGACGGCCCGGTGTCACGCGAAGCGTTCGCGGTGATCCGTGAAGGGATGAAGGGGAAAGCCGGCATCGGCAAGGTGGCGCTGTACGGGCGGGAGTATCTCGTGAAAGTCCAGCCGCGTGATCAGGGGCTGGTGATGTACACGCTGCGGCACGCCAACGAGATTCGCAGCATGGAGGCGATCGACGAGCTCAGCGACATGCCGGGCACGGTAAAGCCGGAAGAAGTGAAGCTGGCCAAACAGGTCATGGGCACCTTCGAAGGCGACGTCGACCTGCAGGAATATCGCGACGACTACCAGGTCGGGCTCCGCGAGATCATCGACGCAAAGATCGAAGGCCGCGAGGTGGTGGCGCCGGAAGTCGAAGCGCCGCCCAAGGTCGTGAACCTGATGGAGGCGCTGCGCAAGAGCCTCGACACGATTGGCGCGAAGAAGAAGACCGCCGCGGTGACACCCGCTGCGGACGAAAAGAAACGGAAGCGGGCGTAGCGCTGGGGCCAGGGACTAGGGCTTAGCGCTAAGGGCTCGGGGGCTGAGGGCTGGGGACTGGGGACTGGGGACCAGGGCTTATGAAAAAACTGATCTGTCTGTGCGTCGTGATTGCTTCGCTTGGATTCGCGGCGCCGTTGCTCGCGCAGACTCGAGGGATGACCTCGGAGGACTACTTCGCGTTCGAGACGCTCGGCGATCCGCATTTCTCGCCGGACGGATCCACGATCGCGTACGTCGTCACGACGATCGATCAGAAACAGAACCGGCGGCGGTCGGCGATCTGGTCGGTGCCTGCCGACGGCTCGCACGAGCCGACTCCGCTGACCACCGCGCCGCAGTCGTCCAACAGTCCCCGATGGCGGCCGGACGGCAAGGCCATCGCGTTTCTCTCGGCGCGGCCCTCGCCGGGTGACGCGGCGGGCGAGACGCCGCGCACGCAGGTCTGGCTGCTTTCGCTGACCGGCGGCGAGCCGCGGAAAATCACCAGCCTGCTCAACGGCGTGTCCGGATTTCAATGGTCTCCCGACGGCACGCAGCTCGTTCTCGTCGGGCGCAGCGGACCGAGCGATGCGGCGAAGTCTCCCAGCGACGTCCGGCACTACGCGCACGCCAACTACAAGTTCAACGACAGCGGATGGTTTGACGACAAGCGCACGCACCTCTGGGTCACCGACGTGGCGACGGGGACGTCGGCGCAGATCACATCCGGCGACGACTGGAACGATTCGGATCCGCAGTGGTCGCCCGATGGCCGGAAGATCGCCTTCGTGTCGGATCGCACGGGCAAGGCGTTCGACATGGGGCACAACACCGACGTCTGGGTGATTGCGTCCACCGGCGGAACGTTGACGAAGATCTCGGATCACACGACCGGCGACAACTCGCCGCGCTGGTCGCCCGACGGTCAGACGATCGCGTTTCTCAGCGCAGTACCGGAGAAATCGCATGCGAAGATCTGGCTCGCCCCCTTCGACTCGGCGGCACAAGGCGCCGCTCAGGGCAAGTCGGCGACACCTCCGGCATCAAAGCTCGCGGCGGACGGGATCGATCTGATTCCCGGCGCGCTGCGCTGGGCGGCGGATGGCAAAGGACTGTACTTCGAGACCGGCTACAAGGGGACGAGCCAGCTGTTCCGCGTCGATCTGGCTGCGCGAAAGGCGTCCGCCGTCACGACGGGAGATCGCACCGTTCATCTCGTGGACGTGAGCGAAAAAAACGGGCGGCTCGCGTACGCGATCAATGACCCGACGCACCTCGACGATCTGTACGTGGCCGATCTCAACGGCCGCAACGAGAAGCAGTTGACGCACCTCAACGCGGCGCTGTGGAAGCAGGTGGAGCTCTCGCCCGTCGAGCGCGTGCCGTTCAAGGGCGCCGACGGCTGGGACGTGGACGGCTTCTTCATGAAGCCGGTCGGCTGGGTCGCGGGCAAGAAGTATCCGATGATCCTGACCATTCACGGCGGCCCCGCCGGTCAGTTCGGCTTCGACTGGTATCACGAATTCCAGGTGTACGCCGCGCACGGGTGGGCCGTGTTCTTCACGAACCCCCGCGGGTCCACCGGCTACGGCGAGAAGTTCGAACGGGGCATCGAGCTGAACTGGGGCGGCAAGGACTACATCGACGTCATGAACGGCGTGGACGCCGTGCTGGCGAAATACTCATGGCTCGACAAGGATCGCCTCGGCGTGACGGGCGGAAGCTACGGCGGCTACCTGACGAACTGGATCGTCAGCCACACGAACCGCTTCAAGGCGGCGGTCACCCTTCGCAGCATCTCCAACTTCGTGAGCGACGATGGGACGAGGGATGGAGCGTACGGGCATGCGGACGACTTCACCGGCGACATCTTCGAGAAGCACGATCTCTACTGGAACGCGTCGCCGCTGAAGTACGTGCAGAACGTCAAGACGCCGACGCTCGTGCTCCACTCGGACAACGACTTCCGCGTGCCGATCGAGCAGGGGGAGCAGTGGTTCCGCGCGCTGCAGCACTTCGGAGTCCCGAGCGAGATCGTGTTCTTCCCGCGCGAGAACCACAACCTGACCAGGACCGGCGAGCCGAAGCACCTGGTCGAGAGCATCAACTGGCAGGTGTACTGGTTCGAGCGCTACATCAACGGCAACGCGAGCGCGCTGCCGCCGGATGCTCCCGCGCGTGCGAGCGCGGCCGGCACGCTGGATAGGCCTTAGAAAGTTAGAACTGAGAGGTTAGAACTTAGAAGTTAGGCTTCGGCTGTGGCTGAGACGTGATCCACGAGGGTCGCCCAGCCGTGGACGGCGGCGGCGTTGCCCGAGATCGCGGCGCCACAGATCCAGTGACGCTCGCCTGTGCGGGTTTCCCACACCAGGTTCACGTCAACCGACACCGGCGGGCTGGCCACGGTCAGGCTGAAAGATGGCGGCAGCGCGTGTTCGCGCTCGATCTCGAATCTCACGCCGCCGTAGCTGACGTTCACGAGATGTGCGTCGACGTTCTCGATCTGTGCCGAAACCTGCGGCCCCACCGGCTTGCGATCCCAGCGGCGCGTCGAGCCGCGCGACTGACGCTGGGCGGCCTTGACGAGCGTTTCCTCGACCAGCGTCAGCAGCCGTTCCGGGTTGACCGGCTTGGTGATGTAGTGCGCGCCGAGCTTTCGCGCATCGGCGGCCAGCACGGAGTCGGGAAATCCGGTCACGATGATGCTCGGCAGCCCCAGGGGGATGCCGGCGACAAGCTGCAGTCCGTTGAAGGCGCCGAGGCGCAGGTCGGCGATCAGGAGGTCGGGTTGCTGTTCCGCGATCGCCCGGCGACCGTCCGCAAAGGTCCCGGCTGACCTGACCTCATACCCCGCATTGCTGAGCAATGCCTGAAGACCCTGGCGGGTAGCCTCGTGGTCTTCGACGATCAATATCCTGTACGGAGTTGGCATTTCCAAATTCCCGTAGGGGCAATACATGTGCCGGTGCGCTCACGGCGAAAATACGTCAATTTCGCTCGAAAGTCGACAGTTCTTGACGAGAACCCGAAAAGGGGCGTCACGTTTTTGAAAGCCGACCCACGAATATCGTGGTCATGACCCTGCAATTTCGTGGTTTTGACGGTAGTTTCTACACGGTTTCCGACGAATCTGGTGTATCGAACGGTCGAGGCTACTCAACTGCCGACGAGCAGGGCTGAAGCCCTGCACCACATCCGGGGATCACCTGCACCACATCCGGGGGTCAGACAGCCTGGAAGTCAATGAACCCCCGATCGATGTTGACCGCCGAAAGGCGCACGCGTAGCCGATCGCCCACGTCCAGACCGTCGTTCGAGCCCATCAGTTTTCCTTCGATGGGCGGCGAGAATACCCGAACGAACGTGCCCTTGCTGGACGCACCGGTGACCATCGCGTCGAACGTCTCGCCGATCCGCGACTGGACGATCATCGCGGCCGCCGATTTCCTCACCTGCCGCTCGACCTTGTTCGCCGCGTCCTCCTGTGCGGTGCAGCGGGTCGCGATACTGTCCAGCTCACCAACACTGTAGGGCGCCGGATGCCCCGCAAGCGCCGCCTTCACCAGGCGCTGCGTGACGAGATCCGGAAACCGGCGGTTGGGCGCCGTCGAATGCGAATAGTCGCGGACCGCGAGGCCGAAATGTCCCGGCGGCTCCGCGCCCGGCGGATCGACGACGTACTCGCCGCGGCCGAGCAGACGGATGATGCTCATCGACAGGTCGGGAAAGGCTTGAGGATCGGCTTTCTTGCGGCGATCGAGAAACGCCGCCAGCGCGATCGAATCGGCGTCGGCCGGCAGGGTCTCGCCGAGCTGCTCCGCCAGCGCCCGAATGCGATCCCACCGCTCGGGTGACTTCACCACGCGGCGCAGCGACGGAAACCCTCGCGCGTCGAGAAACCGCGCGGTGACGCCGTTGGCCGCGATCATCAGGTTGGCGATGAGCGACTTGGCACGGTTGGGCGCTTGCGGACGCACCTCGTGCGGCGTATCGCCGTCGAAGACGGTCTCGACTTCGATCGTCTCGAAGCCAAGCGCGCCGTGCTGGGCGCGCAGCGCGTCGAGCGTCTGTGCGACCCGATCCTGCAGCCGCAGTTGATCGTCCATGCCAGGCACCGCGGCGGCTGCTGGCGGCAACGGCGACGAACCGGCCAGCCACGCGCCCACACCGTTGTAGGCGAGCTTCGACTTGTTGTTGACCGACGCACCGTAGAGCTCGGACGACTTCACGCCGCCGTCCTTCGCAACAACGAACTCGATCACGACCGACAGGCGATCCTCACCCGCGGCAAGCGACGTGAGGTCGGTCGACAGCCGTTCGGGCAGCATCGGAAAAATGACGCCCGGCGTGTAGACGGACGTCGTGTTCTGCGCGGCATGGCGATCGACGGCCGTGCCCTTCGCGACAGCCGCATCGACGTCGGCGATCGCCACGAGCACCTTGACGTCACCGTTCGACAGCGCCTCCGCCACCGACAGCTGATCGAGATCGCGCGAGTCGTCGTTGTCGATCGAGCACCAGAGCATGTTCCGCAGATCGCGAGTCGGCTCCTCGGTCGTGGTCGGCGCGTTCTTGATCGCCTCGGCCTGCGCGATGGCGTCCCGGGGGATGTCGGGCTCGAGCCCGCGTTCGCGCATGGCGCGAACGGCGATCGTTCGAAGGTGGTCGCGATTCGAAGGGTTGGTCACGGACGAATCTCCTCGATGGCGGCCGTCATGTCCTCGACGAGCGCATCGATCTGGGGTTGATGCGTGCGGAAACTGAGGACGCACACACGACCGAGGACCCGGCCGTGCGCCGAGCAGCCGGTCAGCATCACGCGGCCGCGTGCCGTCGTCTTCTCCATCAGCGCACGGGTCGCGGCGTCCTCGTCGGCCTTCGACGCGCCGGGCCATGTCAGGTGAAACGCAAACAGCGAGAGCTCGGGTTCGGCGTCGATGACGATGCCGGGCAGCGCGGCGACGCGGCGGAACGCGTCGAGCGTCAGCGAGCGTTTCTCAGCGATCGCGTCGCGAAACGCCCTGGCGCCGAGCAGCTTCACCGACAGCCATACACGGAGTCCCGGGTATCCGCGTGACAGCTCCGGTCCGTGCTGGCTCGGATCGTAGAAGTCTTCCGGGTGAGGCATTGCCGGCAGGTAGTCCGCTGTGGCTTCGTGCGCCGCCCGAAGCGCCGCGCCGTCGCGGACGAGCAGCGCGCCGGTGCCGTACGGAAGGAACATGCCCTTGTGCGGATCGAGCGTCAGCGAATCGGCCCGCGGAAGGCCGCGCAGGGTCTCGCGCAGATCCGCGGACAGATAGAAGAACGCGCCGTAGGCGCCGTCGATGTGATGCCAGAGGCTTTCTCGCGCGCACACATCGGCGATCGCGTCCAACGGATCCACGGCTCCGGTGTTCGTCGTCCCCGCGCTGGACACCACGGCGAACGGTGTGAGGCCGGCGCGGCGATCGGCCTCGATGGCATCGCTCAACCGGTCGAGGCGCATCCTGAAGCGGTCGTCCGACGCAATCGGCCGCACGCGATCGGGCATCACGCCGGCGAGCTTCGCCGACTTCAACACCGAGTGGTGCGCCTGATCGGACGTGTACAGCACACCGCGGCGGATCTCGGCGCCAAGGTACCGTTCCCTGGCGCAGACGATCGCGTTGAAGGTGGCCATCGAGCCGCCGCTGGTGAACAGGCCGCGCGCTTCCGGCGGAAATCCCATCCAGTCGCGCAGCCAGTCGAGCGCGTTGGCCTCGAGCTGCACGAGCGCCGGCGCCGCCTGCCACACGCCGGTGTAGCGATTGGTCGTGCCGGCGATAAAGTCGGCGAGCGCCGCCGGATAGAGGCCGCCGCCGGGAATGTAGGCGAGATACCCCGGGCTCGGCGCGGTAAAGGAGCGCGGAATCCAGTCGCGGAACAACTGATCGAGCAACGGCTCGAGCGGAACGCCGTGCTCTGGCACCGACTCCCGCAACGTGCGGCACAGCTCCGCCGCATCCACGTCTCCGCACGCGGGCTGTCTGTCGAGCGACGCGAGATGGTCGATGCATCGCGTGACGACCTGGTCGGCCATCGCGCGCATGAGCGCCGGTGAGAACTCGAGATCTACGTCAGCCAATCTTTCACCTGATAGTAGGCACCCACGAGCGGCAGGAACCAGGGATTCCCGGAGTACAACGGGATCGACGGAAAGCGATCGTCGAACAGCGGGTGATCGATCGGCTCGCCACCGATTCTGCGCGCGATCTGTTCGCCCAGATACGTCGCCATGGCGACGCCGTGTCCGCAGTAGCCGCCTGCATAGTTCAACCCGTGCAGGCGGCCGGCGCGCGGCATCTGGTCGCGTGTGAACGCCACGTTGCCGCCCCAGGCGTAGTCGATGCCGACGCCGGACAATTCCGGAAACACCGTGTCCATTCCCTTTCGCAGAATCGACGCAGCCCTTCGGGTCGTATGTTCGTCGGGCCGTCCGAACTCCGCCCGTCCGCCGAACAGCAGGCGCCGGTCGCTCGTCACGCGGAAGTAGAACAGAAAGTGTTTCGAATCGAACGCCATGCGGCGCCGCGGGAGCAGCGCCGTCGCGACATGTTCGTCGAGCGGTTCGGTCGCGATGATGTAGCTGCCGATCGGCACGAAACGCCGCTGCAGCGCGGGGACTGCGGCGCCGGAGTAGCCGTTGGTCGCTACCAGCAGATCCGGCGTTTCGATGTCTCCGCCTGTGGTGCGAACGCGCCACGCCCCGGGCTTCCGCTCCAACGAGGTGACGCCGACGCCGGTCACGATGGCCGCGCCCGCGCGCACGGCGGCAGCGGCGAGGCCGCGGACGTACTGCGCGGGATTCAAGCCGCGGCTCCGCTCGTCGACGAGGACACCGTGATAGGCGTCGCTGCCGATCTCCGCGCGCTGCTCGGATCGCGGCAGCACGCGCACGTCATGATCGAACACCCGCGCGAGTAGGGCCTGCTCCTCGCGAAACGCGTCGAAGTGCGAGGGCTTGAACGCCGCTTGAAGGTGGCCGACACGTGCGTAGCCACAGTCGATCGCTTCCTCGTCGATCAGCGCTTCGAGCCGGACGATCGAGGCGGTCGCGACGTCGAACAGCTCCCGCGCGCGGGTTTCGCCGAAGCGGGCGACCAGCGTCGCCACATCGAGCTTCATCCCCGTGAGCACCTGACCGCCGTTTCGCGAGCTCGCGCCCCAGCCGACGTCTTCGCGCTCGACGACCGCGACAGCCGCACCCACCCGCGCCAACTGACGCGCGGCCGCCAGGCCCGTATAGCCCGCGCCGACGATCACGACGTCCGCGCGCGCCGGAACGCCCCGGGCCTTCTGACTCCTACCTTCTAACTTCAGACTTTCTGCCGGAGGCAGAGTATCCCACCAGTACGGATACTCTTTCACGGGTGAGCGTTCTTCACGTGCGCCGATGCGGACGCAAGAATCGCGCGGCCCCGGGACTGCTGCACGAACGCGACGACCGAGAGGCGATCGGACTGCCACTCGCTGGCGAGCGGGATCGCGGCCTCTCCCGAACCGGTCGTCGATCCATCGTCCGGCACGTGACCGATGGTCGCGAGGTAACGGACAACCGGCGCGTGCGACAAGGTGCGGCCGTGGTTCTCGCCTCGCTTGACCTCGGTGCGAAGGCCGCTCTCGGTGACGAGGACGACGATATCGGCGCGATCGCCCTTTGGGATCGGAGGAAGGTTGTTGGCCGACACCTTTACATGGACCGCGGAGCCTTCAGTGTTGCCGCCGCGGACGACCGCCGGCCCCACCACGTCGAGCGTCACGACGCCGTGCTGAACGGTGATCGCGTGCTCAATGGCTTTCCGCGCCGCATTCGCGTCGCTGCCAACGAACTCCGCGCGTCCGTCGACGACCATCTGCGGAGTGTAGATGCTCTCTGTGCCGAAGCGCGTCTGATACCCCTGCTGACGGCTCGTCACCGAGGCTGACGAAAAGCGATCCTTCCAGCCGAGGCGATCCCAGTAGTCGACGTGCTCACCCAGGGCGATGATCTCGGCTCCGGCCACCGGCTGTGCCGCGACGAGTTTTTCGAGCAGCGTGTCGGCCGGCGGGCAATCCGAGCAGCCTTCGGACGTGAACAGCTCGACCACGATCGGCGTCGACGGCGGCGCGGGCGCCGCGTGTACCGCGAACGACGCAATCGTCAGGGCGACCGCACTCAGCCATCCCGGGTGGCGCATGATTCGCATTTTATCAGTCGCTCGGGGTCTACGCGTGCTTCTCGCTCGCGCCCTTCCGCACGATCCACCACACGAGCGCGCCAAACCCTGCGGCCACCGCCAGAAAGGTCGCGCCGAACAGAAACAGCGTGGTGTACAGGATCGATTGCGATTCCATCCGCGCGGCGAGAACGCCGACGCCGTCCGTCACGTCGCGCGTGACCGCCTCGCCCCGCAGGCGCTCGGACAGCGGCTGTTCCCACGCGAGAATGTTGCCGCGCCCGACATCGCGTTTCGTGTTGTGGTACCGGATCTTGCTCGGCAGGTGCAGGCGGAAGGCCACGAGCTCGCTTCCGTTCCAACCGGCGCTCCCGGGGTCCTTGTTTGCGGCAGCTCCCACAGCCTGGCGATAGACGAACAGATCGCCCTCACGGGCGAACCGGTACGTCGACCACGCGAACGGCGCGGCGTTTCCCAGCGTCGTGATGTCGGCGACTTCGAGCCTGACATGGACGAACCGCCGGCCGTTGCGGCGCGACTGGCTCACGCGCACGACGTGCGTCGAGGGACTCGTGTAGTAGGCGCGAATCGCGTTCACGTCGACGCGCGCCGACGGACTCGTGTCGAAGGCCGTTCCCCTGAGTGCGTTCAGCGCCGCCAGTGAACTGTTGACGTACACCGTCGCCGTGCCGTCGAGCGATAGATAGATTTCCTCCTCGTATTCGTACTGACGGAACATCGAGGGCGTGCCGCTGCACGCGCTCACCGTCACCAGCATGGCGAGCGCATAGAGCGCGCGGACGCGAAGCCGCATAACCTTCAAATGATATAGTAAAAATTTGTGCTCTATCTGATCGACGGCAGCTCGCAGATGTACCGCGCGTATCACGCGCCGGTGCGCACGGCCGAAGGCGGACTGCTGCGCAACGCGCAGGGGACGCCGACCAACGCCGTCTACATCTTCGTCAACATGCTCCGGAAGCTGCTCAACGAGCACAAGCCGGAGTTCATCGCCGCGTCCTTCGACCTGCCGGGCCGCACGTTCCGTGACGATCTCGTCGACGACTACAAGGCCAACCGCGCGCCGATGCCGAGCGAGCTCGCGCAGCAGATTCCGATGGTGCACGCCGCGTGCGAAGCGCTCGGGGTGCCGATTCTCACATCGGAGCGCTACGAAGCAGACGATGTGATTGGCACGCTGGCCTTGAAAGCGGCGGCCGCCGGCTTCGAAGTCGCGATCGTCACGATGGACAAGGATTTCTTTCAGCTCGTCGGCGGCGGCATCCGCGTCTACAACCCGCGTGACGAGGGCACCTGGTACGACACCGAAGGGGTGAAGGAGAAGTTCGGCGTCGCTCCCGATCACGTGGTCGACGTGCTGGCGCTCATGGGCGACACCATCGACAACATCAAGGGCGTGCCTGGTGTCGGTGAAAAAGGGGCGAGAGAGCTGATCGTCCAGTACGGATCGCTCGAGAACCTGCTGGCGCACGCGTCTGAGGTGAAGAACAAGCGTTATCGCGAGGGCCTGCTGGCGAACATGGAGCCGGCGCGGCAAAGCCGGGAGTTGGCGCGGATCCGGACAGACGTGCCGGTCGAGTTCAACGCCGAGGAGCTGAGATACCGCGCCGGATCGCGC
>DASSGK010000388.1:0-15183 GCA_035693505.1 Vicinamibacterales bacterium | reverse complement strand
CGGCGAGACTGGCCCAATGATGCCGTCGTACACCGCGCCGGAGGACAGATAGACGAAGTGATCGGCTTCGCACTGCTCGAGGACCGTGACGAGCGCCAGCGTGTTCGACTCGAGATCCCACCGCGGGCGCTCGGATGATATTGCCGGGTCGCCGTTGGCGGCCAGGTAGAGAACCGCATCGGCGCGGCCTGCCGCAACGGACATCGAACGAACGGCGGCCTCGTCGGTCAGGTCGCATCGCACGACGCGCACGTTGGCGAGCTGGTGAGCAGCGACGAACGCCTCGAGGCCGGGCGTCCGGTGCGCGACGGCGACGATCTCCCACTCGCGCGGCGCGCGAAGAAGCACGTTGTGCCCGATGAACCCGGACGCGCCGGTGACGACGAGCCGCATCACGCCTTGAGCAGGCCTGCCATGTGTTCCGCGTACCACGGAATCGTGCGAGAGATGCCGGCCTCGAGCGAAATCGTCGGCTGGTAGCCGAGCAGCGTCGCCGCCTTTTCGATCGAAGGCACGCGAAGGTCCACCTCGGGGCCGGGGTGCGGCTTGAACACGATCGTCGACTTCGACTGGGTGAGACGGATGATCATGTTCGCCAGCTCGAAGTTCGTGATGGTGCCCTGCGGGTTGCCGAGATTGAAGGCCTGCCCGATCGCCTCGGACTTCTCCGCGCAGCGCAGGACACCGTCCACGAAGTCGTCGACGAAGCACCAGGCGCGAATCTGCGTACCGTCGTTGTACAGCGTGATGGGAGCGTGCTGGAGCGCCTGCAGCACCATCCCTCGAATCGCGCCGTCGCCGACCTGGCGCGGGCCATACACGTTGAACGGCCTGACGATCGCGAGCGGCAAGCCGTCCTCTTTATAGTGGGCGTACGACAGATGCTCGGACGCCAGCTTGCTGGCGGCGTAGATCCAGCGGCTCTCGCCGATCGGACCGATCGTCGTCAGGTCGTCTTCCTTGCCCTTGTGAATGAACGGGCCATAGACCTCGCTCGTCGAGAACTCGACGAACCGTTCGACACCGACGTCCAGGGCCGCCTTGACGACCTGGTGCGTGCCGAGCATGTTCACCTCCATCGTCCGCACCGCGTTGCGGTCCACCGAGTACACCCCGGCAATCGCGGCGCAATGGATGACGACGTGGCACTTGTCGATGGCCTTACGGCTGGCGTCGTAGTCCATGACGTCGCCCTTGACGAAGTGCAGGTGCGGATGGCCGTCGAGGTGCGCGAACTGAATCGCATTCCGATGGAGGTTGTCGTAAACGACCACCTCGTTGTTCTCGATGAGCCGCTCGACCAGGTGGGAGCCGATGAATCCGGCGCCGCCGGTGATGCACACACGCTTTCCGATGATCGACATGAACCGCCGTCCTCTACTCTTGATTTCCGTTTCGCGACCGAACCAGCTCGGAGACCTTGCGACGCGTCACCGCTTCCTGGCGGAGCGGAAACAGCTTTTCGCGGGGCACGCCGTCCTTGATGAGGCGGGCAACCGGCTGCCCGGAGCTCTCGAGCGTGGCGACGATCATCAGATCGTACGCGACCTCGGCGTGCCGGCTCACGGGGAGCACCGGCATGCCGAGGAACTCGTCACCGCCCTCGACGTCGAAAATGGCGAGCGGCTCGAGTCCGAATTCCTTCAGGGCGAGGTATGAAATTTCCGCCGCTTCCCCGCGGCCGAAAATGGCCACGCGGCGATCGGCCGCGGCGCACTCGCGGATGACCGCCCGCAGATGCTTCCGCACCTCACCGTACAGGTGAAGGGAATAGTCCATGAACTCGTACGTGAGCCGCAGTTTCTCGGCAATGCCGCGCGGCGTGAGCAAGTACGTGATCCGGTTCGACTGCACGTTCACGCACTTGATGTAGCCCTTCCGGACCAACCGCTTCAAATACACGTTGGTCAGGCCGAGGGCGATGCCGAGATGGGTGGACAGACCGCGTTGTGTAATGCGCGCGTCCGCTTCGACTGCCTCGAGCAGCTTGAGGTCGCGATGTGCTCCTACGTCCATGACGGGCCTGTTCACGCCAGATCTTCCCAGCCGATCAGCTGGTCCTTTTCGATGGCTCGCTTTGCTGTACGGCCGACGACGTCGCCGAGCTGCCGCGCGGGTATTCCCGTTCCCGGCCGCTTCGCCCACACATCGTCGGCGCCGACGCGCGCACCCGCGGCAATGGGCTTGATCGACACCACACTGTGGAGGGCCATGTTCCGCACATCCTGCTCGCCTGGCTGGATCACCTTGGTTGCCCCGCGGGCCCGTTCGATTGCCCGTATGCCCCGCACGAGCTCTTCGAGCTCCTTGGGCTCCATCGACCCCTGCTGATCCGGACCAGGCAGCGAGCGAGACACGGTGAAGTGCTTTTCGAAGAGCTCTGCACCGAGGGCGACGGCGGCAAATGCCGCAAAGTTGCCGAGCGTGTGGTCTGAGAAGCCGACGGGTACGCCGTACTTCGATTGAAGCGCCGGGATGCAATCGAGCTGGACGTGCTGATACGGGGTCGGATAGGTCGACGTGCAGTGCATCAACGCGAACGGCGTGCCGACACTCCGCACCGCCTCGACGGTCCCATCAATTTCCTCCGGCGTCGACATGCCGGTCGAGATGATCATCGGCTTGCCCTTCCGGGCGATGTGGCGCTGCAGCGGCACATGGGTCAACTCTCCCGATCCGGTCTTGAACGCCGGCACTCCAACGGTCTCGAGAAAGTCGGCCGCCTCACGGGAAAACGGCGTCGAGAGAAAGATGATGCCCCTCTTCGCGGCGACATCGCGCAGGGTGAAATGGTCTTCACGCGAGACCGCGGTGCGCGTCAGGAGATCGAACAGCGATTCGCCGACATAAGCGGCGGTCGCCCCTCCACGCAGCATCTCGTGTTCCGGGAAGTGCGTCTGAATCTTGATGGCGTCCGCACCGGCGTCCGCTGCCGCCTCGACGAGCTCGGTGGCCAGCTTCACGTCGCCGTTATGGTTGATGCCCGCCTCCGCAATGATGAAACAGGGCCGGCCCGCGCCGATCTCCCGTGACCCGATCGTGATCCGTGTGCGATCCGCCATTTAGGTCCTCACGCCCGCATCTGCGTTGTCGCAGAAGCGTTTCTGCGTATACAGCTCGCTCCCGGCGAGCACGTCGACGATGGCCTGGCTCGCGCCAGGACGGTAATAGATGTGCGAAGGCGGGTAGCGTCCGTGCGCGATCTGGCGCTTGATGGCGGTCAGGATGTCCTCGAAGTCATACCCTGCATGCACGACGTTTTCCGCGTGCAGCCGTCCCTGCTGGCGCGCGCCGATGTTCACCGCCGGCGTGCCGATCCAGGAGCACTCCTTGATGCCGGCGGACGAATTGCCAATCAGGCAGGACGCGAGCTTCAGCAGCGCGATGAATTCGCCGACAGGGACGTCAGTGATGAAACGCATCCGCTTGACGGCATCGGGGACGCTCTCTCGAAATCGACGCAGGCTGTCGGCCATTTCGCCGGTGCCGGCGTCGGGGTTCGGCCAGATCCAGATGACCGGCAGTCCGACCGCGGAGACGGCGCGCAGGGTGTCCTCGAGATGCCGGCGGTTTTCAGCTTCGGTCGTCACCGGATGCTGGATGACGAGCAGGAACGGCTGCGTGACATCGATCTCGTGGCCGACGCCGTAGCGGTTCAGCCGCTCGCTGGTGATGTCGGTCACGATCTGCGACGCGACTTCCACATCGAGCGAACCGGTGGTGAAGACGTACTTCGGGTCCTCGCCCATCGCCAGCACACGCCGGTGCGCATCGTCATTCGTCACGAAATGGATGTGCGCGAGCTTCGTGATCGCGTGTCGAACGCTCTCGTCGATGCTGCCCGTGACGTCTCCGCCCTCGATGTGCGCGATCGTCCTGTTGAGATATGCGGCCGCCATCGCGATCGCGAGCTGCTCGAACCGATCGCCGCAGATGACCACGATGTCGGGATCGGCCGCGTGAAACCCGTTGGTGAACTCGAGAGCCGTGAGACAGGCGGTCTTGGCCATCGCCACGTGATTGCCGCCTTCAATCACGTTGAACAGCGATGTCGAAATGGTGAAGCCGCCAGCCTCGATGTCGTCCGCGATGTGCCCGCTGTACTTGTCCAGCAGAATCGAACCCCCGAGCATGATCTCCAGCTCGATCTCCGGATGCTCGTGAAGCTTCTTCAACAGCAGCTGGCTTCGGCCGTAGTACGCGCGGCTCGTGATCGGAAAACAGATCCGTCGTTTGCCGCTCTGTGGGGTTTTTCGTGTCGTCGAGGCAAACATCGTTGTCATCGGATGTCACACGTGCTCGGGATCGTGATTCACCACGATCGTCTTCCATTCGCAGTACACGTCGAGCGACTCGGTGCCCGGTTCCCTGAAGCCGTTGCCGGAATTCTTGATGCCGCCAAATGGCATGTGCGGCCCGGCGCCGTACGTCGGACCGTTGATCGAGACGAGGCCGCCGCGGTAGCGGGCGATGAACTGCTCGATGCGATTGTGGCTGGTCGTGTGGATGGCGCCGGTCAACCCGAACGAGGTCGCGTTGGCCAGGCGGACCGCTTCATCGAAGCCCTGCGCCCGGTACAGGCACGTAATCGGCCCGAACTGTTCTTCCTGCGAGATCGGATCGTCGTGAGAGACGTTGTCGAGTACGGTCGGCGCCAGATAGTAGCCGGGCGCAAGCGACGGCACGGCGTGCCCGCCGGCGAGGACGCGCGCGCCGCGCGAAACGGCCCCGGCAATGGCCTCGACGAGCCGATCGAAACTCTGTTTCGAAATCACCGGACCGCAGTCGTCCTGCGGGCCGGAGCCGACCTTCATTCCGGCCGTCCGCGCCAGCATGGCATCGCGAAACGCGTCGTAGACGCGATCGAACACGATGATTCGACTGCCCGCCGCGCATCGCTGACCGGCGTCGATGAAGGCGGAAGCCACCGCGTGCTCCGCCGCTTTCGACAGATCGGCGTCGTCGCAGACAACGAGCGGATTCTTGCCGCCGAGCTCGAGACAGACCTTCGCGAGAATCCGCCGGCCGCTGACGGCTTGCTGGATCCGCTTGCCGGTCGGCGCCGAGCCGGTAAAGCTGACCAGACCGATGCGCTCGTCTTCGACGAGCGGCGCACCGACCTCGGGTCCGTAGCCTTGCACGGCCGAGTACACGCCTCCTGGCAGCCCGGCTTCCTGAAGGACCTTTCCGAACGCCACCGCTGTGTAAGGCGTCAGCTCATGTGATTTCGCCACAACGGCGTTTCCGCACAGGAGCGCAGGAAACGCTTTCCACGCCACGCCGGCGAGCGGACTGTTGAACGGCATGATGGCGGCGCACAGGCCGACGGGCGTGCGCTCCGTTCGGACCGCGCGATTCGCAATCGGCGTCGCCATCGTCTTGCCGTAGAACCGGCTGCCTTCGCCTTCCATGAATGCCGCAAGGTCGGCCGACGAGGAGACTTCAGCGACCGCGTTCTTCCACGGCTTGCCTGTTTCGGTCTGTACGATCTCGCCGAACTCGCGTTCTCTCGAACGAAGGATGGCTCCGGCACGGCCCAGGATCTCTCCGCGTCGAGGCGGCGTCATGCGAGCCCACGCGTCCGCGGCCGCCGACGCGACACCGACAGCGCGAGCCGCTTCTGCCGACGAGCCCCGTGCCACTGTCGCGACGACTCGGTCGTCGATCGGAGAACGCTTCTCGAACGTGGCGCCGCTTTCCGACGCCACCTCGGCGTCGTCGATCCAGTGGAGGATTGAGGTCGGATACATCGAGCTACAGGCGGACGCCGCGCGCGAGAGTGCTTTTGACCGCGAGCGCGATCGACGCAGCGTCGAGACCGTGATGCGCGAGCACTTCCGCGTTGTTGCCGCACGCCGGGACATCCGTGAGCCCCAGCGAGCGGAACTCTGACCGAACGCCGCTGCGCGCGAGCGCGGCACCGATCATGACGCCCTGCCCGAGCGTGACGTAGTGGTTGTCGAGCGTCATGACGACGGGGAACCGGCCGAGCGTTTCGGTGACCCACACATCGTCAATGCGATTGAGCCAGGGCAGATTGATCACGGCGACGCGGATGCCCTCCGACGCGAGATCGTCGGCGGCACGCCACGCATTGGTGAGCAGGAGCGGGCCGTAGCCAACGAGCGCGAGATCGACGCCCTCGCGAAGCGTCACGCCGCGGCCAACCCGCAGCGCATACGACGCCGGCACGGCGTACGGCAGATCCAGCGGTACGTTGACGAAGCGGAGATAGGTGCTCTCCGGGTTCGATTCCACGGCCCACCGAATCGCCAGCCGCGCCTCACGCTCGTTGCATGGTTCGATGGCCGTCAGCCCCGGCACCGATCCGATCGCGGAGATGTCGCGGACGGATTGATGGGAATGTCCCGGGCCGCCAGGGACCAGGCCGGCGAGGGTGCCGGTATAGATGATCTTCTTTCGCTCCGTCGCGTTGTTGTAGATGTGTTCGTTGGCGCGCGTCGAAAGGAAGCAGGCAAACGAGTGCACGACCGGCAGCATCCCGCTGAGCGCGAGACCGCCCGCCGCCGACACCATGTGCTGCTCCGCGATGCCGCACTCGATGAAGCGCTGCGGCAGTTCCTCCTTGAATGCCTCGATTCCACAGTCCGACAACAGATCGCCGTCCATCACGATGATCTCGGGACGGGTGCGGGCCATCTGCAGGAGCTCGTCTCCGTAGGCCAGGACCAGGCGCTCAGGGCGCGTCGGTGCGACCCGCACGGGCAGCGGCGCCCGCTCGAGCTCGAGCGCCGGTTGACCGAGTCGCGACAACCGCTCGTTGATTCGAGCGGTCAGCTCGGCGACCGCCGCGAGGTAGTGATCCAGAGACGGCGCGCCCGCGTGAAAGTGATATGTCTGGTCGCCGCAGGCCAGACCTTCCATGAACGAGACGCCCTTGCCTTTGATCGTGTCGGCGATCAGTACCTTGGGGCGATCGGTGACCGACGCGAAATGCGCAAAGGCGTCACGGATCGCGTTGAAGTCGTGGCCGTCGGCGCGCCGCACTTCCCAGCCGAACGCACGGAACTTGTCTTCGAGCGGGCCGAGATCGCTGACCGCGGCGACCGCCGAGTCCGACTGGAGCTTGTTGTGATCGACGACCGCGATGATCTCCGCGAGCTTCTCGTTGGCGGCCGGCTGCAGCGACTCCCAGATCTGTCCTTCCTGCAGCTCGCCGTCGCCGGTCATCAGCACGATGCGCCCGCCGCTCCCGCTGAACCGGTGCCCGCGCGCCATGCCGTACGCCTTCGACACGCCCATCCCGAGCGAACCCGTGTTGGTCGCGATGAACGGCGTCGTGTCGACGTCGGGATGTCCGGGCAATCCGCCCAGCCGGCGGAGCTTGTGGATCAAATCGAAATCGAGCTTGCCGAGCGCGATGAGCAGCGCGTATAGCGCCGGCGCATCGTGGCCTTTCGAGGAGAAGTACGTATCGGCGCCGGGCGTTCCGCTGTTGGTCGCGGTCAACTCCTCGGTCCAGAGCCACGTGATCAGGTCCATCGAGCTGAAACTCGAGCCGATATGCCCCGAGCCGGCCTGCATGATCATGTAGAGCGTGTTCAGGCGGCAGGCGTCGGCCAGCAGCGCTGCGCGCTCGACAGGATCGGCCGACGCGCGCCGAAGCGCGTCGATCGCGGACATCGGCGCGTACGAAAGCGCGGCGTCGCCGGTCAGCTGCCTGTCTGAATGATCCTTTTCACCCATCGCCCTTAGCCCTTCGCCCTAAGCCCTAAGCCCTTCGTCTGTCACCGTGCCGTCCATCCGCCATCGACGACCAGCGTCGCGCCGGTCATGTACGCCGACGCGCGCGAGGCGAGAAACACGACCGCGCCGTTGTAGTCGTCGTCGTTCGCCATGCGGCCGAGCGGCGTGCGCTTGACGTACTCGGCGACGAACTCGGGCGCGTGCGCCGCTTCCCTGACGCCGCCCGGCACCAGCGTGTTGACTCGGACACCGAACGGCGCGCAGTACTCCGCGAGCCAGCGGGTGAAGTTCAGCATTCCGGACTTCGCGACGCTGTAGCCGATCGGCTTGTAGAACTCCGCGCCGTCGCGGCGGCGATAGTCGTACACCGACTGATCGGGAGAGACGATCCCGTACGTCGACGACACGTTGATGATGCTGCCCGCGTCGGATTGCGCGCTGCGGAACCGCGTGATGAAGGACTGCGACACGACGAGCGCGCTCTTGAGATGCGACTCGAGCATCGCGTCCCAGGCCGACTCGGGATACTGCTCGAACCGTCCGGTTTCCAGCGCCGCGTCGGCGGGCGAGGATCCCAGCCCGGCGTTGTTCACGAGGATCGACGGCGTCCCGAAGCGCGCGACGACCTGGTCGATCGCGTCATCGACCGCGGCGCGTGACGTGGCGTCGACGAGGTGGGTCGAAATCGGGGCTCCCGCGTCGGCAAGCGACGTGAGCAGCGCGCTCCGATTCGCCGTCACGTCGAACAAGGCGACCGACGCTCCGGCATCCGTGAGCGCTCGAGCGTACTGAGAGCCCAGGCGTCCAAGGCCACCAGTCACGATGGCCACGGCGCCGTCGAGGCGGAACAAGTCCGTATGGCTCTGCAAGGGCGTTTGGGACAGGCTCCCGCCCCGTCACTTACAGGAAGAGCCGAGCGGCGGGTCCTGTATGCGAAATCGAGAGGGAGGTCGGGACCCGGGTCGCATGGTGCCGGGTCGAGGCAGCGGGATACGAGAGTTCGTGCGAGCAACCGAGGCTGTTCATAACATGAACAGCCTCACGTTCACAAACTGAACAACGCAATTGTTGCCCGCCGGGAAACCGGTGTCAAGCGAGTGTCGAGAGAATTCGCTCGGCCTCGGCCCAGTCCCGGTCGTCGTCGATGTTCAGCCCGTACGGCAACGCCATAGGGTACGCCGCTACGCGGTCTCCGTACAAGCTGGGTTCTTCCGCCTCCAGGAGCGCGGCCTTGAAGAGATAGATCGCCCCGTTGAACACCCACGCCTTCGGCAGGTCCTGGCGCCGCACCGGCCGCTGCCTGATCGGCCGGTTCTCGATCAGCAGTCTCGCCCACCCGTCGCCGTCGATCGTGACCGCACGCATCGGGTGGAAATGCGCCGGCATTTCGTCGACGCTGACGACCGAGTCGGCTCCCGATTCGATGGCCAGCGAGATGGACTCGACGATGTGCACGGGCCGGCGGAGGGGCGACGTCGGCATGAGGATCATCACCCAGTCGGGTTCGTAGCGCTGCTCGTCCCGCATCCAGGCGACGGCGTGCTGCATCACGGGAAGATGCGGCGCTGCGTCGCTGCACAGCGCCGCCGGGCGCGTGAACGGCACCTCGACGCCCAGTTCCCGCGCGATCCGCGCGGCATCTTGATCGTCGGTGGAGAGGATGAGGCGATCGAACGCGCCGGACGCAAGCGCGGCTTCGATGGTGTACGCGATCAGCGGCTTTCCCGCGAGTCGCTTCGTGTTCTTACCGGGAATGCCCTTCGATCCTGCCCGCGCCGTCACCACGCCGAGAACGGTTGGTTTGTGCGTCACTACAGGCGGAAGATAGATGACCCCGTGTAACTTCTCAACGCATTACGCGTGTCCACGATCAGCGGCGCCCGCTTGACGATGGTGTCGTAGTCGAACGCATCGTGGTTGGTGCAGATGACGTAGCAGTCAGCGCTCTGCACGAGCGCTTCATTCTCCGGCACCGAATGCAGCGTCTGGCTGCCGTGCGCGAGCGTCGCGATGTACGGATCGGTGTACGTCACGACGGCGCCCTGACGCGTCAACAGCTCGAGAATGTCCAGCGCGGGCGATTCGCGGACGTCGCCGACGTTCGGCTTGTAGGCCATCCCGAACAAGTGGATACGCGACCCGTTCAATGCCTTACGCGTGGAGTTCAACGCTTCGCCGATGAGCTGAACGACATACTCCGGCATCGCGCCGTTGACGTGGCCGGCCAGCTCGATGAAACGGCATTCGAACCCGCTCTGACGCGCCTTCCACGACAGGTAGAACGGGTCGATGGGAATGCAGTGCCCGCCCAGGCCGGGGCCGGGATAGAACGGCATGAAGCCGAACGGCTTGGTCTTGGCGGCATCGATCACTTCCCACACGTCGATGTTCATCTTGTGGCACATCAACGCGATCTCGTTCACGAGCCCGATGTTCACGGCCCGGAACGTGTTCTCGAGCAGTTTGACCATCTCCGCCACGCGCGTCGAACTGACCTGGATGACGCGCTCGACGGTGGCGCCATACAGAGCGGCGGCCACTTCCGTGCTCGCAGGCCCGACGCCGCCCACAATTTTCGGGATGTTCTTCGTGTTGAACTGAGGATTTCCCGGATCGACGCGCTCGGGTGAAAAGGCGAGGAAGAAATCCACGTCCGGCTTGAGTCCCTTGGCGACGAGCATCGGCTGCACGACCTCGTCGGTCGTACCGGGATACGTCGTCGATTCGAGAATGACGAGTTGTCCCCTCTTCATCGACGCCGCAACCGCTTCGACGGCGTGCACGACGTACGACAGGTCCGGATCTTTCGTCTTGCGCAGCGGCGTGGGGACGCAGATATCGATCGCGTCCATCTCGCCGAGCAGGCGCATATCGGTCGTGGCCCTGAGCTTTCCCGCCTTCACACACGCAGACAGGTCCGCTTCGGACACGTCCGGGATGTAACTCTTGCCGGCGTTGATCTGCTCGATCTTCGACGGATCGACGTCGAAGCCGGTGACGTCGAACCCCGCATGAGCGAATTCGACGCTGAGAGGCAGGCCCACGTAGCCCAGACCGATGACGCCCACACGGGCTTTACGGGCGCGAATGCGCTCGAGAGTCGATTCAGTGTTCGGAAGGTTCATTGCGCGGATAGAGAAGAAATCAGAATGCCGAAAGGCGTTGGGCGGACTGCGGCTCGTTCCTCACCCGGTTGAGATCGGCGTCGACCATCATCTTCACGAGCGCCGCAAAATCCACGGTTGGCGTCCACCCGAGCGCGCGCCGCGCCTTCGAGTTGTCGCCAATCAAGTGCTCGACCTCCGCCGGCCGCACCAGCTTTGGATCGAGCTTGACGTGCTTGTTCCAGTCGAGCCCGACGTGACCAAAAGCCGTTTCAACAAGCTCCCGGACCGAGTGGCAGATGCCGGTGGCGATGACGTAATCGTCCGCCTGGCTCTGCTGCAGCATCATCCACATGGCCTCGACGTAGTCGCCGGCGAAGCCCCAATCGCGCTGCGCGTCGAGATTGCCGAGCGACAGCGTATCGGTCAGACCGAGCTTGATGCGCGCCACGCCGTCGGTGACTTTCCGCGTCACGAACTCGAGACCGCGTCTGGGCGATTCGTGGTTGAAGAGCATGCCCGAGACCGCGAAGAGATCGTAGCTTTCGCGATAGTTGACCGTGATGTAGTGCGCGAAGACTTTCGAGACGCCGTAGGGGCTGCGCGGGTAGAACGGTGTCAGTTCGGTCTGGGGAATCTCACGTACCTTGCCGAACATCTCGCTCGATGACGCCTGGTAGATCTTGATCGACGGATCGACCTGACGAATCGCTTCGAGGACGCGGGTCACGCCCTGGGCGTTGTACTCGCCGGTGAGCATCGGCTGATCCCAGGACGCCGGGACGAACGACATTGCCGCAAGGTTATAGAGCTCGTTTGGACGAACTTCGTCGACCAGCCGGATCATCGACAGTTGATCCAGCAAATCGGCCGGCTTGATGGTGATGCGATCGAGGATATGCTGAATGCGCCAATAGTTCGGCGCGCTCGAACGGCGTACTGTTCCGACGACCTCGTACCCCTTCGAGAGCAGGAATTCCGCGAGGTACGACCCGTCCTGCCCGGTGATTCCGGTAATGATGGCTCGCTTGGACATGGTGCTTCAAGATACTAACATGTCCCAACTGTCGAGAATGCCGCGGCCGTTCAGGCGGCGCGCTCGGCGCACACACGACAGTTTCAACGCTTCGGTGGATTCGGAGGCAGGTGTGCGTCGACTCGTGAGGGGAGCCAGGTGACATCGGACGATCTCGAAGCGCGCGTTCGTGAGCGGCGTGAAGCCGACGCGCGGTACAACGCGGCGCTGACCGCGCTCGACGGAACCGTCGTGAGCGTCAGCCGTCTTCCTTCGGTCGGACCCGAGCAGCGCGAGCGTTTGGGAACCGCGCTGATGCAGTTCCTGCAGCAGATCACGGCCTTCGTCGAGACCAAGGATCGTGAGGCGGCCACTGTTGCGACCACGCGACTCGATCAAGTCGCGCACGAGATCCAGTCGCTCGGCGAGCTGCGCACGCACATCGGCGTCCTTCAGCGCGCCATCGAAATGCTGAAGCGATCCACCGCTGCTGCTCCTCCGGCGCCGAATGCTCAGCCTGCCGCCGCGAGCCCGCAGATCCTTGCGTCGACCTCGACGCTCGACGACTACAAGTACGTCGGATTCGAGGACGCGTTTCGCGGGAGCGACGCCGTCATCGAAGAGCGGCTGCGCGCGTACGTGCCGCTCTTCCACGGCCGGACTCACGTCCTCGACGTCGGGTGCGGACGAGGGGAAATGCTGTCCGCGTTCAAGGCGGCGGGGATCGGCGCGCGCGGGATCGATCTCAACGCGGACATGGTGGCCGTCGCCCGCGAACGCGGCCTCGACGCGGCATCCGCGGATGCGCTGGGTTATCTGTCGTCCCTGCCGGACGAATCGCTCGACGGCCTCATCGCGACGCAGGTCCTCGAACACCTCGAGCCGTCGTACCTGATGCGGCTGCTGGATGTCGCTGCACGCAAGCTTCAGCCCGGCTCGCCCATCGTCCTCGAAACGATCAATCCGGCCTGCTGGCTGGCCTTCTTCAGCAGCTACATCCGCGACTTCACGCACGTTCGTCCGGTGCATCCTGAAACATTGCAGTACCTTCTCCGCGCGAGCGGCTTCGAACGCGTCGAGATTCAGTACAGTGCGCCGGTCCCCGATCACGTCAAGATGAAAGCGGTGGATCTCCCGGCCGAAGTGCTCGCCTCCTCCGATCCCTCGTCGAAGGCGATGGTGCAGATCGCCCACACCATCAACGCAAACGCCGCGATCCTCAACAGCCTGCTCTTCACATACCTCGACTACGCCGCGATCGGCTACCGAATCTGATCACGTGGAGCGCATCGACGTCGCCGTGATTGGGGCAGGGGTCACGGGTCTCGCGTCGGCGCGCGCGATCGCGGTGACGGGCGCGTCAGTGTGCGTGCTCGAACGGCACCCGCGACCCGGGATGGATACGAGCACTCACAACAGCGGGGTCATTCACGCCGGCCTGTACTATCCCTCCGGCACACTGAAAGCGCAGCTCTGCGTGCGTGGCCGTCATTTGCTGTACGAGTTCTGCGCGCGCTACGCGATACCGCACGAAAAGACCGGGAAGCTGGTTGTCGCCCACGACGCGCATGAAGTGAGCG
Organism: Vicinamibacterales bacterium; assembly: GCA_035693505.1. Classification (GTDB taxonomy): domain Bacteria; phylum Acidobacteriota; class Vicinamibacteria; order Vicinamibacterales; family CAVVIG01; genus CAVQFC01. The sequence goes on along the minus strand of DASSGK010000388.1, from coordinate 1,777 downwards.
AGCTCGAAGCGCTTCAGCGGCGCGGCGCGCAGAACGGAGCCACCGGCCTCGAGATTGTCGACCGCGCCTTCATCGTGTCGCGCGAGCCCGCGGTGAACGCGGCGTTCGCCCTGTGGTCACCTGACACCGGCATCGTGAACGCCGAGGAGTATGTGAAGGCGCTCCTCCGTACAGCATCCGACGCCGGCGTGGTGTTTCTGCCTGGGACGAAGCTGCTCGGCGCCGATCGCCACGCCGACGGCATCGTCCTGACCACGGAGCGGGAATCAATCCTCGCCCGGGTCGTCGTCAACGCCGCGGGTTTGTACGCCGACGATGTGTCGCGCACGCTCGGGGGCGAAACGTTCACGATTTATCCGTGCCGCGGCGAGTACGCGGAATTCACGCCGGCCAGGCGGACGCTCGTCAACGGTCTCGTCTACCCGGTGCCGCACAGCTCAGGTCACGGACTCGGCGTGCATTTCACGAAAACGACAGGCGGCCAGGTGTGGCTGGGACCGACGATCCGGTACCAGGATCGGAAGGACGACTACGAGAACGACCGCGAGCCGCTCGAGTCGTTCGCCGAATCGGCGCGGCATCTGATCGATGGCGTCACCGTCGACGACCTCAGGCTGTCGGGAAGCGGCATCCGAGCGAAGCTGCATCCGCCTTCTGAATCATTCGCGGACTTCATGATCCGGCGCGACCTCGAGAACCCTGCGGTGATTCAGGCCTCCGGCATGGACTCGCCGGGGCTGACTTCGTCACTGGCGGTCGGCGATCTCGTGCGCGACCTCGTGACCGAGACCCTGTAGGTATTTCTTCAGCGACTCCTGCCACGTCGGCATCTCGATGCCCAGGCTGCGCAGCTTGGCGTTCGACAGCGCACAGAACATCGGCCGCGACGCGCGAAGCTTCATGTCCGCCATGCGCACCGGAGTCACTCGCGGCTCGACGCCGAGGAGACGGGCCATCTCGCGAGCGAACTCCAGCCACGTGCACTGCCCCGTGTTGACGCAGTGATACAGGCCGCCAGGCGCCTTCATCTCCAGCAGCTGGCGCGTCGCACGCGTGATGTCGGGGATGTACGACGGCGTAATCGTCCGGTCCTCGAACACTTTGGGCGATCCGCCCGCCTTGAGCGTGTTCATGATGGTGCCGGCACTCCCCTTCGGCGCTGGAGCACCGGGCGCCTGTCCAAAAAGGCTTTCTACGCGCAGGACGTACGCGCAGGGCGCATCCAGCGCGAACCATTCACCCAGCAGCTTCGATGCCGCGTAGACGCTGCGCGGACCTGGCGAGTCTTCTTCCGTATAAGGCGTCGACGCGTTGCCGTCGAACACGAAATCGGTACTGTAGTGCACCAGGGTCGCGCCGCAGGTCTGTGCCAGGCGCGCGAGCGCGCGGACGCCAAACGCGTTACTCCCCAGCGCCTCGATCGGACGGTCCTCGCAGGCGTCGACGTCCGTGAACGCCGCCGCGTTGAGAATGAGCTCCGGTTTGACGGGAGACAGCAGCGCGTCCACCGCCGCTTCGTCACTGATGTCGAGCTCCGCGCGGCCAAACGCGGCGATCTCATGAGCCCCGGCGAATTCGTGAATCAGCGCGGCTCCGAGCTGCCCTCTCGCGCCAACGACGGCGATTCGCATCAGGCGGCCCTGGATTCCACGCCGCCGGCGAACGCACGCATCCGCTCGTCGTCGAACACGCCTTCCCAGCGAGCGACGACGGCGGTGGCGATGCAGTTGCCCATCACGTTTACCGCCGTGCGGCCCATGTCCATGATCTGATCGAT
>DASSGK010000387.1:0-6807 GCA_035693505.1 Vicinamibacterales bacterium | reverse complement strand
GACTGTAGCAGAGGTACGGCAGCCGGCGCCAGATGAATACGCGAGAAATGGCGTGCCGGCGGCTCGTAGATTCCGTGCGCACTACGGATACTTTCGATACGCGACGCGGTCGGCGTTGAACGAGCCGAGCCACAGCTCGTTGCCAACGGGGATGGCCGTGGCCGTACCCGTGAACGCTGGCGTGGCCGGTCCTCGCGCGATCTCCGTGACTGCCATCGTCTTCGGATCGATCGCGTCGGCAATGTACCCTCGCGAACACCTGATGCCGTCGGCCGTTTTGGGCGCGCCGCCGCACGCCGGCTCGTTGTCGATCATGCCGGCCGTGATCAGCCGGCCGCCGATCAGCCGGATGTTGTCCGGGCCGAATTCTTTCAGTTGCGCCACACGAAGCGGCGTCGACGGGTCGGCGCGCGAAAACTCCAGCACGCGCTTGGTGGTGGTCGACACGACGAAGAACGCGCGATCGTCGTCGGACGTCTCGATACCGTTGTTCGCCGACAACTCGGTGCCCGCGAGCTTGCGGAACCCGGGCGAGCCCGGCGTCCACTGGTACACGGCGCCGGTGATTTTTCCGGCAAACGCGTCCTCGAATGTCTTGTCCGGCGTGATGAGGACCGTGGCGACGATCGTGCCGTCCTTGAACGCCGCGACGCTGTTTGCGGGGAGTTTGTCGGGCATCACGACGCAGCCAATCCAGGTCGCCGTTGGCGTCGCGGTGGCGACGACGTCGAAGACTTCGATGGACTCGCGTCCACCGTGGTTCGTGGCGTACAGCGTGTAGTGACCTTGTGACGCGGGACGAATGCTGAGCCCGTGAAGGTGTGCCACCTTCGAGTCGAGCGGCGCCGGGCAGTTCGGGAATCTCGTGCGATCGGCGCGCGCGGTTCCTTGGCCACCTCCGTAGAGCGTGCTCAATCGCTTCGCAGTTGTGTCGATGAGGTGCAGCCCGCTGCCGTCGGCCATCCCGCTGGCGAACAGCCAGCGCGAGTTCGGAATCGGCACGAGGTCTTCGGGATTCTGAACGCCGCAGATGAAGTTGAGTCCCCCGGAGGGCGTGCAGTTCGCCGGAGTCTGCGTATGGGCGCGGGATGAAACTACAAGAAGAACACACAAAAAGAAGAATCCACGAAGACACGAAGCGCGCGAAGGCGCACGAAGAATGTTTTGTCGTGGTTTCTCATTTGTGCGTCTCATGGAAACTCCTTCAATCGGCAACGAGCATTCGGATCATTCCGTCCTGACGCGACGTGACGAAGATCTCGCCGTCCTTGCTTCGGCCCAGATGCAAGTCGGCGCGCGTCACCGACGCGCCGTTCGTCTTCTCCACGAGATCTCGCATCGTCACGTATGCGCGGTTGCCTGCGGGTCCCTTCACGTACAGCTGAACCTCCTCGACGGGTGCAACCGTTTCCGGTACGCCATCGTCGGCCTTCTTCATCGCCGCGACCTCGCTCGCGAAGATGCGGCCCCGTTGGATGTCGCCGAACAGGAACTTGCCGCGGAGTGCGGGAATCTTGCCGTGGTACGAGTAGCCGCCCGTGATCGCCTGGCCGTCGTTGTGGTCGTAGATGGCGACGGGGTAGGTGAAGCCGTCCTTCTCGCGTCCCTTCAGAATGCTCTCGGGCAGCGCAAAGATTTGATCGAGCGTGCCGCCGCGCATGCGGCCGTTGTCCCAGTAGCCTTCGCGCTTCATCCAGCCGTAGTTCTCGCCGTTACGGACGATGTTGATCTCTTCGATGTTGCTCATCCCGATATCCGCCGCGAACATCGTCCCGTCGTCGAGGTCCCAGGACAGTCGGTGTGCGTTCCTGAAACCGTAGGCGTAGATCTCGCCAAGCGTTTTCGGATCGCCGTCTGCCGCGAACTTGTTGGCCATCGGAACGGTGTAGTCTCCGAGCCCTTTCGTTCCATGCGTCACTGACGGACTCCGCGGATCGAACCGCAGAATTGCCGTCACCACCGAGTCGAGCCGCTGCGTTTGATCGGGATTGTTCGCGCGCGGGCCGCCGCCGTTGCTGAAGCCGTAGTCGCTGCCGCTCGTGTAGAGCAACCCGTAGTCGGCCGATCCCGGCTTCGCCGTCGGATTGAATTCGACGGCGCCCATCGGGTGCGTCAGGTTCTGGACGACGTGCGCGACTCGCAGCAGCTCGCGTCGTGTGCCGTCGAACGTATTCGCGGCCGGACTGGTCGCGTGCCACTCAGTGATGACGTTGTGATACGTGACATCGGCGCCGGTGAAGCCCGGTGGAATGAAATTCGGGACCGCCGGATTGCCGGCCGCGCGTTCGCTGTGCACGGTATAGAAAAGCCCGTTGCGCGCGAACTCGGGATGAAAGGTGAACCCGATGAAGCCGCTCTCGAGGCGGAGGTACACGGCTAACGGGAACGCCTGCGCGACGTTCAAGTAGACGGACGGTGGATTGCTGCCGTTGAGGATGTAAAGAATGCCGCGCGAGTCGTTGGCGAAGCGGCGCCCGTCTGGCGCGTCACGCACGTAGCTGACGCGCGCCCAACCCATCGGCGCCACTTCTTGATCCGGCGGCCGCATCGCTCGAGTGTCGGGAAGCCTGACCAGATCACGAATCTGTACGGATAGTCCCCGCTTCTCGACGTTCGGCAACGGATCGACGACTTGTTGCTGCGCGAACACGACGACGGTTGCGACACCGAACGTTGTCAGAGCGATGATGACGCGGCGCATACGGATCAGTATACCGGTGGCCGTTGCACGATGGCTGAAGGGCGAGACGTACGTCTGGATTGCGCGACGCAAGACAGCGGGGCGCGGTGAAGGATCGAGCGGACTGCGCTACGACGAGGCGCGCGCGACGCCGCCTCCAGCGCCATGATTAGCGGCGCGCCGCCATCTCGCGTCCGATGTCCCGCAGCTTCTCGTCAGAGAGCAACTGCGCAGCGACTGGAAAGAGCCAGCCGTCTTCGATCGCGATGTGCTCTCGATAGATCGACCGGAGCTCCGCCAGGCGATCCTGCAAGTTCCGCATATCGGCGTCGGACAGAAATCCGTGATCGAGCCAGCCCCGGCAGAGTCTGTCTACGGCCAGATGGTGTGCCGCGGCCAGTTCGTGTTCGCGTTCGAGCTCCTCGATGCATTCGAGCGCCTGCGCGGCCCGCGGGTCGTCCATCGATCGCAACCGGGGGAAGAGACTCTGCTCCTCGTCTGCGGTGTGTCGTGGCGCGGCGAAGGCGAAGTAATTCACGGCCTTCTCCATCTCGCTCCATTGATCCGGAGTCAACGGTGCTCCGGCCGTCCCCGTCAGCGTCACCAGGACATCGAGAAAGTATTCGATGCGGCGATGACAATCCGACAGCAGTCCGAGCGGTTCGTCGAAGTCATGATCGAGCGGCTGACCAATCTGGAGTGGCATAAGGCGTCCTTCACGATGCGAGACGGAGGCGGTCGGAACGGCGCCGAGCCATCGCCACCTCTCCCCGCGGAGTGTCGCTGAACTGATCGCCGACATTCCACGCGGCAATCGACGGCTCGTCCAGCGTGTGGTGTTCGACGTCGAGGATACCAATCGCAGCGGTGTCGAGCCGGAACCTTCCGCCGTCGGTCACGGTCAGGCCAATCCATCGCGCTGCGAGCGCGCAGAGAAAATGTCCGTGCGAGAACAACGCGACCGGACCATCAGCCTGCCGTAACTTCGATATTACCGCGTCGGCGCGCTCACCGATCTGCTCGGGCGATTCGCCGCCAGGACACCCGTCGCGGTACAAATTCCAGCCGGGCTGCCGCGCGCGAATCTCCTCGAGCGTCAGCCCCTCGTAGTCGCCGCAGTCCCACTCGCGCAGATTCGGTTCGACGCGGCCGACATCGGCGAATCCCGCGAGCGCGCAGGTGTCGTTCGCGCGCCGCAACGGGCTCGTCCACACCTGCGTGAACGGCATGCGGAGCAGCGCGAGTCGACGGCGGAGCTGACGAACCTGCGCCTCGCCAAGCGGCGTCAGCGGCAGATCCGTGCGGCCGGTGTGACGATGCGTGTGGGACCACTCGGTTTCGCCATGACGAATGACGACAAAAGGCATGATCAGAACGCCTTGATCTCAATCCGACCGTTGCGTTCCCGCACGTCGAGCGTCGGCTGATTCACCGTCGCCGGTCCGTTGACGACGTGACCGTCGTCGAGCGCGAACTCCGACCCGTGCCACGGACACACGACGGAGCCGTCCTTCAATGTGCCTTCGGACAACGGACCGCCGAGATGCGAACAGGCGTGCGCGAGGCCGCAGACGCCTCCATGCTGGCGAACGAGCAGCGCATCCGCGTCTTCAGTCTTCGCGCGAATCATCGTGTTGTCGTGCAGCCGCGCCGCGTCGGCGGCTCGCTCGAAACCCTCGTCGCCAGAAACGGCGCCGACTGCATCGAGTACGAGACCTGTCGTCCACGCGCCAATCGGAACATCAGTGAAGACGGGATGCAACGGGTGACCCAGCCAGACACCGTGCAATGCATTCTTCGCGACTCGTCCGGTCTCGCCTGCTCGGCTGTACGCTTCTCTGATCGCATCGCTCAGCGGTTTGGCCACGGCGTCGAGCGCCGGCTGATCCACAACCCGTACTAAGGCATTTGTGCGGTCCATGTCGGTTCCACCGAAGCTTGACGTATCAAGCGCCGTGCCCGCGCGCCCGCGCATTTCACACATACAAGTGCCGCGTGAAGACGAGGACCTCGTTGTCGTTTCGAAACGCAGACGTCACCCCAACGTTGTTCCGCAAAAGAATCGAGGACCGGAAAGTCCTGGGACTACAGCGAGATGAAGAAACCAGACGAGGCTTCACAGACGCGGGGGATTAGACCCACCGGCCGGAAGTTGGTTCTGTATACTAAGGGCTCGTTATTCGTTGTTGCTGCTCTGCCGCGGGCTGACCGAGCCACCTCGATCCCTCCCTCGACCCTGCCAGCATCGCTACCGGTAGTTGTGAGTGAGCCCTTCGGGGCGGGAGTAGAGATGGGACGCAAACTTTTTGTCGGCAATCTGCCATTCAGCACGGACGAGCGGCGGCTGCAGGAACTCTTCGCCGCAATTGGACCGGTCGACACGGTCAACATCGTCCGCGATCAGATGACCGGCCGCGCACGCGGTTTCGCCTTCGTCGAAATGGGGACGGAGGAAGCGGCGCAGACGGCCATCCAGCGGCTGAATGAGACCGATCTCGACGGCCGCAAGATCGCCGTCAACGAAGCGCGGCCCAAGCCGAGTGGTGGCGGCGGACGCGGACCCGGCGGTCCTGGCGGCGGCGGACGTCCTCCTCGCCGTGAACCGCGCTGGTAACGACCTTTTCAGGAGTCACGTTGCAGAAATCGAGACCGACGCAAAACAAGCGAGCGCGAGAGCGCGCGAAACAGGAAAAGCAGCAGCAGAAAGCGGCGCGCCGCCTGGAATCGCAGCAGCGCAAAGCGTCCCAGCCTGCGCGCGGCAGCGGCGAAGAAGACCCGGACATCGCAGGTATCGTGCCGGGCCCTCAGCCGTCGCCGTGGGGTGACGAGGACGGAGACGCGGAGTCGTAGAACGCAAGCTCTCCACCACGGAGGAACAGAGGAAAGGAGACAACGAGCCTCCGTTCCTCTGTGGTAATTAGTTCTCTGCGTCCTCTGTAATTATTTCGCGCACGAAGCTGCCAGCGTCTTCAGCGACGTCAGATTCAAGTCCGCGTAGGAACCGTCCCGATACAGCAGACCACGCGCTTCGACTTTGTGGCCGTCGAGCGCGCCGCTCTTGGTCGATGCATCCACGCTGACGAGGCCGAACCGCTGTCGGCCGAGCGGCTTGGCTTCCGCCGTCTTCAGAGCGGCGGCGCTCGGTGCGCTGTCGCGTGTGACGACGGGGTCGGTGGCGTTGGTCAACGCCCAGCTCGATCGATCGCGCGAGATACAGCCCACGACTTGCACCAGCGCGAAATTCGGTGCGCCGGCGTCCGCGCCCTTCTTCACGATCTGCAGACCGTCGAGCGCATCGGCGTTGAGCGTGAGTTCGCTCGCGCCAGCGGGGAATCCGTTTTCGCGGAGCAGATACGACACGATGTCGAGCTTGGTCTCGGGAGAAAGCGAGTCGACGTTTGTCGGCGGCATCGTGTCGCGAACCTTCACGAACAGGCGGTTGATGCTGCCGTCCTCCCAGTTCGCGAGAAAGCCGTTGCCTTTCAGCGCAGGCGCGCGATCCGTGCCGCCAAGCTCGGGGCCGTGGCAACCTTGGCATCGCGCCACTGACTGTTTGCCGCGATCGGCCTGCGCGGCGGTGAAGACGCCGTCCCACACGCCGCGCTGCTGGATGCCGATCTCCTCGAGCGCATTCACGTCCATCGGCAGCTCGATCGTGCCGGCGGGGAAGCCGTTCTGCCGAAGGAGGTACGCGAGAATCTGCAGCTTCACTTCGTCGGTCAGCGTGCCCGGCACGCCGAGCGGCATCGTGTCTCGAATCTTGACCCAGAGGCTGCCGAGCGTGTCTTTGTCCCAGTGTGCGAGGAAGGTCGCGCCTTTGAGCGGTGGGCCGTTGCCTTCACTGCCGTTGAGGGCCGCGCCATGGCACCGCTGGCACACGCCCTCAAAGCCGGCCTTGCCGCGGTCGGCCTGATCGGCGGTGAAGGCGCCTTCGCGGACGTTCTTCGGTCGCTGCTGCCCGGAAATCGAGATCGAAATCGACGCGGCGAGGACGATCGCGCCGGCACTGACGGCGAGCCGCGTCATGGCTGCGCTGGTTTCTGAGCCGTCAGCTCGCGCAGGAGCGCGGCGGTCTTCTCATTGACTTGCGCTGGACGTGCAGCGCGGCCCTGGGCCCGCGAGGGACC
>DASSGK010000386.1:0-18255 GCA_035693505.1 Vicinamibacterales bacterium | reverse complement strand
GCGAGGGCGACATCTACGCCGCCGGCGGCGTCGAGTCGATCTCCTGCGTGCAGAACCAGATGAACACGCACATGCTGAACGAGGACTGGATCGTCGCGAACAAGCCTGAGCTGTACTGGCCGATGCTCCAGACCGCCGAATACGTCGCGAAGACCTACGGCATCTCGCGCGAGCAGCAGGATCGGTACGGTGTCCGCAGCCAGCAGCGCGCCGCCGCCGCGCGCGACGCCGGGAAGTTCGACGACGAGATCGTGCCGATGACCACGACGATGAACGTGGTCGACAAGGCCACTGGCGCGGAATCCAGGAAGAGCGTGACCGTTTCGCAGGACGAGGGCATCCGCGCGGACACCACCTACGAGGGCGTCGCGAAGATCAAGCCGGCGATCGAGGGCGGCGTCATCTCGGCCGGCAACGCCAGCCAGTTCTCGGATGGGGCCGGCGTCTGCGTCGTCATGAACGCCAGGACGGCGTCGAGCAAAGGCCTGACGCCGCTCGGCGTGTTCCGCGGCTTCGCCGTCGCCGGCTGCGAGCCCCGTGAGATGGGCATCGGTCCCGTGTTCGCGGTGCCGAAGTTGCTCGCGAAAGCCGGCCTGAAGGTTGAGGACATCGATCTGTGGGAGCTCAACGAAGCCTTCGCCGTGCAGGTCATCTACTGCCGCGATCGCCTGGGCATCCCGGACGAACGGCTCAACGTCAACGGCGGCGCGATTGCGGTCGGCCATCCGTACGGGATGTCGGGCCAGCGGCTCGTGGGCCACGCGCTCATCGAAGGAAAGCGCCGCGGCGCCAAACGCGTGGTCGTGACGATGTGCATCGGTGGCGGTATGGGCGCCGCCGGGTTGTTCGAGGTGGGATAATAGTCGTTAGTCCGGAGTCGTTAGTACGGAGTCATGAGTCGATAGTCGGGTCGAGAGTCATCCGATTTTCGACTCACGACGACTTTCGACTCACGACTCGACTGACGACTCAGGATTCGACTGACGACTCACGACTAGACTGACGACTACCGACTCCGTACTATCGACTAACGACTAGCGACTACTTGATGACGGTGAGCGTGACGTCTACGCGAACCGTCTCCCCGGTGACCTTGTCCGTTGCGCTCGTGAACTGGCCCGTCTCACCATTCTTCAAGACCATGCTGTTGACGGCGCGGAACTGACGGAACGACGGGTTGCCCCTCGTCGTGCCGTTCTGATCGTCTGGATACACCGACGCGTCGTCGATCGTGATGTTCACTGAGAAGCGGCCGCCTTCCATCTCCGAGGCGTTGCAGTCGATGTTCGTGCCGACGTCCTGATACTGCAGCGGGCCGGCCGCGGGCGCATCTTTCGGCACGTTGGCCATCGTCAGCATGGCGACAGGAATCTTGGCGCCCATGCGGAGGCTGCCGTGCCCTCCCGCCTGCAGCGTCAGCGTGTACGGCATGCTGCTGACTTTCTTCTCTCCCTGATAGCGCCCGATCACGACCTGCACCTTCAGCGGCGTGACCGCGGCGAGCAGCGCCGGCGGGGCGAGCACCGCCGGTCTGGGCGGCGCCGGGGCAGACGGCTTCTCCTGCGTTCGGGCGATGACCGTCGACCCCAGGCTGAGCGCGAACACGAGCGCGAGCGTCTCGACGTGCTTCGTCACGGGCGTACTCCTTCGGCGCCAGGCACAGGCGCGATTGGCTCGATGGTGAGAGGGGCGATCACGATGTCGGCGACCGGTTCGGGTTCTGCCGGCGCATGCGAGCGGCTGTTCATTGCCGCCGTCAGATCGACGCGACCGTCGCGCACGCCGTCAATCAACATGCGCAGCGTCCGCATCTCGCGCTGATCGATCAGGATCGCCGGCTCCGGTTCCGGAACCCGCACCACCGTAGTTTTCGTGTGCGGCGTCGCGGCGCGGACTGATCGGGGGCCGCCATCGACTTGATGCGCGTCGCCTTCACGCGTGGGGACAGCCGGCTGGGGACTGTTCCTGGCGACTGCAGGCGCGGGCGCCGGCACCGCGGTGACGGGCTTTGCCTCGTGCGGTCTCGACACGATCGTCGCAAGCACGACGGACGCGGCCAGCGCACAGGCGGCAGCCGATCTCCACGACCATCGCCACGCCGACGGTTCCGGCTCGGCGGCGATACGCGTCCGCACGCGCGCCAGAAATGCCGGCGACGGATCGACGTCGAGCGCCTCGCGGATTTCTTCGTCAATCATTGCAACAGCTCCTTCAACCGCCGCCGCGCGAGAAACAGGCGCGACTTGACGGTGCCCTCGGGGACATCCAGCAGGCGTGCGACTTCGCCGATATCGTGTTCCTCGATGTTGGCGAGGACGATGGCGATCCGCAGTTTTTCCGGCAGCGCGTCGATCGCGGCCCACAGTCGTTCGGCGCGCTCGCGGGCTTCGAGATCGTCATGGACGGCGGGGCTGATGCCCTGGACTGCACGGGAACCCTACGCCGACGACGAGGTCGCCGCGGCGGGCATCCGATCCGCCGCGTATGACTGGGACGTCACGCCGCGCTGGACTTCGGCTGCGCGATCCTCCCGTGCTTCGCGCCGACGGTCGTTGCGCCGGCGATCGATCGCCAGTCGCCACGTCATGCGGACCAGCCACGCGCGAAACCGCTCGCGATTGCGCAAGTCCCTGAAGTTCCGGTAGGCCTTGACGAACGCCTCCTGAGCGACGTCTTCGGCATCCTGCTTGTGCCGCAGCACGCCATACGCGACCCTGAACGCGAGCGTGGATGTCTCGACGAGGCGTGACTCGAATTCCCGTTCGAGTTCCTGGTCCACCGTCACGAGACTAGCGGCGATCCGGGCTGTCTGGTCATGCATCACGCGTCACTGAGCAAGACGCCGCCGGCGAGCCGGCGGTTCAGTAAAGCTGGTTTAGAATGCGCCCCATGAGTCTGACGCGCCGCGAAGCGATTGGCCTTCTTGGGATCGGCGCCGGTGCGGCGTGGACGGCGAGCTCATCGGGCGAGCCGCTGCGCGCAGCCGAACGTCTCGCGTTCCAGCCACCGGCCCGGGACGCGGTCATCCGCACGCTCCTCAAGGACGTGGCGCCAGCTTCCATCGACGGTCCGATTCTGTTCCACGAGCACCTGTCGATCCGCTATCCGCTCACGAAGGCGCTCGCGGAAGCGCAGGGACGTCCGGTGCCGGTCAGCTACAGCGACGACGTGGATCTGATGATCGCGGAGACGAAGGCGGCCGGCGCCGACGGCGTCCGCTGCATCGTCGATGGCGGGCATCCCGATATGGATCGGGATATGGAGGCGCTCAAGCGGATTGCCGCCGGGTCGGGTGTGCACATCGTGGCGAGCGGCGGCTTCTACATGCAGCGGAACTACCCGGCGGACGTGGCCACGAAAACCTCTGATCAGATCGCCGAGGAACTGGCGCGCGACGCCAAAGCGCAACGGCTCGGCGCGTTCGGCGAGATCGGACAACAGGGCGGCGTCCTGACCGACGACGAGCGCAAGGTGTTCACGGCGGTGGCCAAGGCGCAGGTGCGTACGGGGCTGCCGATCTTCACGCACAACGCGTACAGCGGCGTGCGCGTCGCGAATCCGCCCATCCCGATGGACGCCGCGCTGAAGCAACTCGACGTGCTCGAGGCCGCCGGCGCGGACGTGAGGCACGTCGCGATCGGACATGTCTGCTGCCTGGACGATCCAAAAGCGGAGATCGCGCAGCAGCTCGCGAAACGCGGTGTGTTCGTCGGGTTCGATCGCGTCGGCATCAACGTGATCATTCCGGACGAGAAGCGGGTGGCGATGATCCTGGCGTTCCTCGAAGCCGGACAGGTGGATCATCTACTGCTGTCATCGGATTTTGCCAACGGACGCGGCCTGAAGAAGAACGGCGGCCCCGGCATCGGTCTGACGGTCACGACGTTTGCGCCGATGCTGGCCAAGGCCGGCGTGAGCGAAGCGACGCTGCGAAAAATCCTGGTCGACAACCCCCGCCGCTTCCTCGCCGTGGTCCCCAAGTCCTGAACCTAAGCCCCAAGCCCTGAGCCCTTAGCCCTTTTTCCTAACCCGCAACGCCATCGCCAGATTGCGTTTGGCGTCCTCCGCGTTGGGCTGGAGTTCGATCGCCTGCCGGAACAGTTCGATCGCCTCCTCCATCCGCCCCTGCGAACCGAGCGCGATGCCAAGGTTGTTGAGCGTCTTCGCCGATCGCGGGTCGATTTTCAACGCCGCGCGAAATTCGGCGATCGCGTCGTCGAGTCGATCGATCTCGAGAAACAGGCTGCCGAGGTCGTAGTGCGACGAGGCATCGGCGGGGTTGAGTTGTGACGCGCGATGAAAATGCTCGATCGCTTCGTCGTACTGGTGCGCGGATCCGAGAGCGTTGCCCAGGTTCAGGTGCGACTGCACGGACGCGGGATCGAGCGCCAGCGCCGCGCGGAACTCGGCGATCGCCTCGTCGCGCTTGCCCTGATCCATCAGCGCGATCCCGAGATTGTTGTGGACGTCGACCGACGCCGGGATCGTGCGCAGGGCGACCTGGAAATGCTCGACGGCCTCCGACGTCTTGCCCGCGTCCATCAGCGCGTTGGCCAGGTTGTACTCGGCCTCGGGGTCTTGCGGGCGCAGCCGAAGCGCCTGTTGATAGGTCGAGATCGCGTCGGCGATCTGTCCCTTCGCGCGCTGTGCGGTGGCGAGGTTGTTGTACGGCGGAGGGAAATCGGGCGCGAACGCGATCGCACGGCGGTAATGGCCGATCGCGTCATCCAGCCGGCCGTCGGCCTCGAGCGCGGTCCCGAGATTCGTTTCCGTGACCGCGCGCATCAGCGATGTCGACAGCATGGGCCAGTTGCAGAACACGGCGGCGGCGGCCACGGCGGCAAGCGTCCACGCGCCGCCCGCGAGTTGCCGCGAACGAACCACGCGGGGGAGCGTGACCACGCCTGCGGCCGCGAACAGCATCAGCAGCGGCACGAGCGGATATCGGTACCGCGCGAACACGTAGAACAACACGACGCTCGCGGCGTACGCCAGCATCATCGCGTACAGAATCCAAAGTCGCCGTCGCATTGGCCAGGTGACGATCACGCCGAACAGCGCGAGCGGGACGAGGATGCCGAAGTGGCCGACGAGCCCGCCGAGGCGGAGCGGCAGCGACCACTCGGCGTGCGCCTCCTGGCTCTCCGTGTCGACCATTTCAGAAGCGTTCCAGACGAGCGCGGCTTTCCTGCCCATCAACGTCAGCCACGCGCCTGGTCTTGAGGTCACGAACGCCAGCGCCTTGTCGGTCCAGTAACTCGAGACCTGCGCCGGTGTCAGTGTGGTCCCGAGCGCACGCTCGGCGAGCTCGGTGGCGTCCTGGCGTTCGTACTCCGGCGATCCGCGGCCGAAGCGCAGTGATTGATACGTGCCGTCGGCCTCCGGGTTGTTGCCGATGTAGAAGTTCGGGCCGAACTGCGACGTCGTGATGAAGAAGCCGCCGCCGACGTAGCTGTTTCGCACGGCAACCGGCAGTAGCACGATCGCCAGCCCAATCAAGAACGCCGCGGCCGAGCGGCCGGCGAGTCCCCAGCCCCTGTCACTCAGCCCCTTCGTGACGATCCAGGCAAGGATGACGAGGATGAAGACGAGCGCGTTTTCGCGCGTCAGCGCGAGCCCTCCCATCGTCAAACCGAGTGTCACGTACAGAAGAAACCGCGGAGACCGCAGAGATCGTTGAGAAATCTGTTTCTCTGCGTTTTTCTCCGCGGTCTCGGCGGTCTCTGCGGTTTCTTCTGTACGTGAAATCAACCACAGTGCAAGGCAGACGAAGAAGACGTCGAGCACCGATTTCTGGAGCAGGCCGTCGAAGAAGATGGCGGGCGCGTAGAGCGCGAGCATGAGGCCGGCCGCGATGCCGGCCGGCCTGGAGAACATTCGCGTGGCCGCGAGGGCCAGCAGCGCGCACGACATCGAGCCGATGAGCGCCTGGATGACGCGGACGACGAGCAGGTGATGGCCGGCGACGCGATAGATGAACCCGAGCACATACGGGTACAGCGGCGCCTGGTAGAACACGTCGTGGCCCAGCCAGTCGCCGGCCGCGATTTGCCGCGCCCAGTCGTCGTAGCCGCGCGAGTCACCGAGCAGCGTGGCGTAATACGGCGAGCGGCGAATCTGCCACACATGGATGAGCCGAACGAGCAGCGCGATCGCGAAGATCGCCAGCGCGAGCCACGGACGTTCGTCGCGCAGGTTGGTTGTTTCGTCGGGCTCAGCTCGGATCACTCGCGGTTCGACAGGTGCATTCGACCGCGCCACACCGGGCTTTTTTCGGGACAACGTTGGTATGCTAGCCCAGCATGTTCCGAAGATGGAACCGCGGAGACCGCAAAGACGGCAGAGTGAAATTCTCTCTGCGTTTTCTGCGGTCTCTGCGGTTTCTTCTAGTCGTGATCGCCATGCCGCCGTGGGTGGCGCAGGCGCAAACACGTCTGACCTTTACGAAAGACATCGCGCCGATCATCTGGAATCGCTGCGTGACCTGTCATCGGCCGGGCGAGATTGGACCCTTCAGCCTGATCACGTACGAGGACGTGCGGCGGCACGCGACGCAGATCGCGGACGTGACCGCGCGGCGCCTCATGCCGCCGTGGAAGCCAGTCGCAGGCAAGGGCGATTTCCAGAGCTCGCGCCGCTTGACCGACGAGGAACTGCGTCTGATCCAGCAGTGGCTCGCGAGCGGCGCGCCCGAAGGCGACGCGTCGCGGCTGGCGCCATTGCCCGACTGGAGTGCCGGCTGGCGCATGGGACGTCCGGACCTCGTGGTCACGATGCCGGAAGACTTTGCCGTTCCCGCCGACGGTCCCGATGTCTTCCGCACGTTCGTGATGCCGATCCCGGTCACGGCGGCGCGCTACGTGCGCGCGATCGAATTCCATCCCGGCAACCCGCGCGTCGTGCATCACGCGAACCTCGGCGTCGATCGCACGCGGTCGTCACGCCAGCTCGATCTGCGCGATCCCGATCCCGGATACGCCGGCAGCATGGAGCGTGACGCGCGTTATCCCGAGGGTCAGTTGCTCGGGTGGACGCCTGGCCAGGCGCCGCACGCGGTTCCCGACGGAACGCAGTGGCGGCTCGAGCCGGGGAGCGATCTGGTCGTCCAACTGCACCTTCAGCCGACAGGGAAGCGCGAACGCGTCAGCGTGTCGGTCGGCTTCTTCTTCACGTCGGAGGCGCCGACACGGACACCGGTCGGACTGAGGCTTGGCAGCGAAACGATCGACATCGCCGCGGGCGACAAACAATATGTCGTCGCCGATCAGTATCGCCTGCCGGTGGACGTGGAGGTACTGGCCGTCCAGCCGCACGCGCACAACCTCGCGCGCCAGATGGAAGCGAAGGCTGATCTTCCCGATGGGACCACGCGATGGCTCATCGCGATCGACGATTGGGATTTCCGCTGGCAGGACGTGTATCGCTATGCCGAACCGTTCGTCCTGCCGAAAGGGACCACGCTGTCCATCCGTTATAGCTACGACAACTCGGACGCGAATGCCCGCAATCCGCATCATCCGCCGGAGCGCATCGTCTGGGGCCAGAACACGTCGGACGAAATGGGAGACTTCTGGATTCAGGTCATTCCACGCGCGGTCTCCGACGAGCCGATTCTCACCGCCGACTTCCGCCGCAAGGCCAACGCGGAGGATCTCGCCGCCTACACCAAGATGCTGCGCGCCGACCCGGACAATCCGCTGCGTCACGATGCGGTGGCGAGCCTGTATCTGGACGGCGGGCGGCTCGACGAGGCCATTGCCGAGTACACGCAATCGCTGCGGCTGAATCCGGCGTCCGCCCCCACTCAGTACAATCTCGGCTTCGCGCTGTCGGCCCGCGGGCGGCGCGACGAGGCGATCGCGGCGTTCCGGGAAGCGCTGCGGATCGATCCCGACTACGCGCAGGCACACAACAATCTGGGGGCGCTGCTGCAGATCAGCGGAAAGTCCGACGAAGCGCTCGAGCACTATCGGCGCGCGGTCGCCTTACGGTCCGACAACGTGGAAGCGCACACGAACCTCGGTCGGCTGCTCGCCAACCAGGGGCAGACGGGCGAGGCGGCCCGCCAGTTTTCGGAAGCGCTCTCCCTCAGGGATGACAATGTTCAGGCGCTCGCCGGACTCGCGTGGATCCGCGCGACCGCGTCGGATCCCTCGCTGCGCAATCCTGCCGATGCCTTGCGTCTTGCCGAGCGCGCCGACCAGGCGACACGTCACCAGGATGTCATCGCGATTGATGCGCTCGGCGCGGCCTATGCCGCTCTCGGCCGGTACGATGACGCGGTCCGAACCGCGCGGGACGGAATTGCACTCGCGTCCGCCGCGGGTCAGTCAGCGGTCGCTGCGCAATTCCGACAACGCGTGGACTTGTATCAAAAGGGACAAGCTCTGCGCGTGCCCTGACGATCCAATTTCCGGAATCTGGAGCGCGAAACCCCTCCACGATTGCAATTTCTCTATAGATTCCTACAAGAATGCGCCATATCCTCCAAGCGAGCTGAATCTCTGTCGGACCTGTCGACTGAGGAGGATTGGGCATGACGAGAAGTCGTATAGCAATGTTGTTCGCCGTGGCGCTGGGGTGTCTTGCACTCCCCGCGACCGCGCGCGCGCAAAGCGCCTTTGCAGGCGTCGTGAAGGACGCAACGGGCGCGGTGTTGCCAGGCGTGACAGTGGAAGCGAGCAGCCCGGCGCTGATCGAAAAAGTACGGTCGGTCACTACCGACGCCAACGGGCTTTATCGCATTGAAAATCTTCGTCCAGGCACATATACCATCACCTTCAACCTTCCTGGTTTTTCGGCGGTCAAGCGCGACGGCGTCGAATTGCCCTCGAACTTCACCTCGACGATCAACGCGGATCTGAAAGTCGGCGCGATGGAGGAGACCGTCACCGTCTCCGGCCAGTCACCCGTCGTCGACGTGCAGAGCAACTCCAAGGCACAGGTCCTGTCCCGTGAAG
Organism: Vicinamibacterales bacterium; assembly: GCA_035693505.1. Classification (GTDB taxonomy): domain Bacteria; phylum Acidobacteriota; class Vicinamibacteria; order Vicinamibacterales; family CAVVIG01; genus CAVQFC01. The sequence continues at coordinate 9,295 of DASSGK010000386.1, read as the reverse complement.
TGCTCGACGCGGTGCCGACGGCCCACACGATTCAGGGGGTCGGACAGCTCGTCGTCGGCGTCACGCTGACGGCGCCGGACGTGGGCGGCTCGCAGGCGATGCAGCAGACCTACTTCACCGTGCACGGCCTCGGCGCCGCGCAGACCTCACTGATGATGGACGGCATGATCATCAACGGGCTGCAGGGCGACGGCGCGATCCAGACCTACACGAACGACGCCGGCAACCAGGAAATGGTCTATCAGACGGGCGGCGGCACGGTCGACTCGCCGACCGGCGGCGTGAAGATCAACATGATCCCGCGCGAGGGCGGCAACCGCGTCAGCGGCTCGCTGTTCCAGGGCTACGAGACCAGCAAGATGCAGGGCAATAACCTGAGCGACTTCCTTGCTGCGAACGGCGTCAAGACCGTCGACAAGATCGGCACCTACAACGACACAAACGCGACCTTCGGCGGCCCGGTGATGAAGGACAAGCTGTGGTACTTCGGGTCGGTCCGCTTCTTCATCGTCAACAAGCCGATCGCCAACACCTACGTCTCGGACGGCACCAAGGCGGGGATTCTCGCCTGCGCCAACGCGCTGGCCGGCCGCGGCGGCTCGCTCTGCCCGCAGGGCACCGACGATCAGCACCAATACAGCGGCCTGGCGCGCATGACGTGGCAGATCAGCCCGCGCAACAAGTTGGCCGGCTACTACGACCGCATCCACAAGGTTCGCGGCGCGGCGATGAATCCGGGCGACGACCAGACGACCTCGTCGGTGCGGTGGAACTCGCCGCTCTACACGACGAACATGCTGAAGTACACCTCGACGGTCACCAGCAAGTTCATGCTCGAAGGCGGCTTCTCGAGCAACCTCGAACGCTACAACAACCTGTACGCGGACGGCGTCGAACAGCCGTACGGCAGCGCCGCGTGGTTCTCGAACGCGCGTCGCAACGTCGACGCGGGCGGCTCGACCAACACCGCGTCGACCGCGGAGTACGGCAGCTACCCCGATCGCTACAACATGCAGGCATCGGCGTCGTACATCACCGGATCGCAGGCGTTCAAGGTCGGCTTCCAGGATTCGTGGGGGCCGTACAACCAGAACCTGCGCGCCAACGCCGATCTCTATCAGAACTACACCACCAGCGCGACGACCGGTCTTCCGGTTCCGTCGACCGTGACGCTCCTGGCGACCTCTCCGCTGACCGTGTGGCAGGACAAGCTGAATGCCAACCTCGGCTTCTACGGACAGGACGTGCTCACCTTCAAGCGCGCCACCATCACTCTGGGCGGCCGCTACGAGTACATCAGCGAGCAGGTCACCGGCCAGCAGGCGCAGACCGGCCGCTTCGCGACGATCCCGGCGTTCGGCGACATCCAGATGCCGACGTGGAAGTCGTTCTCGCCGCGCACATCGATCGTGTATGACCTGATGGGCAACGGCAAGACCGCGGTCCGCTTCGGCTACAACCGGTTCGGTGTCGCGGCCACGACCACGCTGGCGTCGCTCTACGACCCGGCGAACGGCGTGAACATCACCACGACCGCGCCGTGGACCGACAAGAACGGCGACGACATCGCGCAGGGCTCGAATCGCTGCAACTTCGCGGATCCGACTTGCGAGATCAATTTCGCCAGCGTTCCGGCCAACTTCGGTGTCATCTCACTCGCCAGCCCGGATCCGAACCTGACCCGGCCCTACGTCGACCAGTTCAACGTCGGCGCCACGCACGAAGTCATGCGCGGCGTCTCGGTCAGCGGCGAGTGGTTCCACAACGACGCGAGGAACTCGTGGGAGCGCAATAACATCCTGCGGCCGGGCACCTACTCCAACGGCGTCGTGACCAACCCGAGCTACAAGGCCGTGACGGTCTTCAGCCCGATCGACGGCCGCGCGATCACGATGTACGACACGGTCTCGACGGCAGTCGCCGGGGCGGTGCAGAACGTCGATACCAACGACTCGAACGTCAAGCAGTCGTACAACGCGTTCGAGTTCAACTTCAACGCGCGGCTGCCTCACGGGGCACGTCTCTTCGGCGGCACCGCGACCGACCGGACGATCGCCAACACCTGCGCGGCGGCGGCGACCAACCCGAATTTCCTGGTCACCATCGGCGGCGTCAACTACTGCGACCAGACCAACAGCGGCATTCCGTGGCGCACCCAGTTCAAGCTGGCCGGCACGTTCCCGCTGCCCTGGTACGGCATCACCGCGGCGGCGTCGTTCCAGGCGCTGCCCGGCTACATCCTGGGCACGTCGGCCCTGACGGCCGGCGGCGCGGGCGCTCCGAACTTCACCTCGTACAGCGGCGTCGCCACCTCGTGGACGGTCACCGGCACGACGAACTACACCGTCTGCCCGGGCAACTCGGCCTCGCAGGGATGCGTCGTCGGCGCGCGCGTGGTGCCGGCGGGGATCAACTCGGGAACGTTCACGGTACCGCTGGACGCGCCCGGAACGCTGCTGACGCCGCGCGTCAACCAGCTCGACCTGTCGTTCAGCAAGCGCATCACCGTCGCCGGCGTGAAGCTCGATCCGAAGATCGACATCTTCAACGCGCTGAATTCGGACGACTACTTCACCGTGCGTTCGACGACGTTCTCGCCGACGACGAACGCCGCGCTGACGACCCCGGTCACTCGGGGATCGGCCGGCACCTACCTGCAGCCGGGCTCGATTCTGCAGGGCCGCATCATCCGCCTCGGCGCGGTTATTACCTGGTAGGGACTGAGGACTAGGGACTAGGGACTAGCTGGGGCTAGGGATCGGGGAGTTGGGCTAGACCCAAACCCCTAGTCCCTAGCCCCTTTTTTTCTGTACCATCGATCCGTGCCGTTCCTGGCGCTGTTCGCCATCCTTGTTCAGGCGCTCTCCGGCGCGCCGGTCGACGCGATGCAGGCACCGCCCGGCACGACCGCGATCGTCTTCGTCTTCACCAGCACCGATTGTCCCGTTTCGAACCGGTATGCGCCGGAGCTCCGCCGCATCGCGGATGCTTTTGCGCCGAAGGGCGTCGTGTTCCGGCTCGTCTATCCGAGTTCGACCGACGATGCGAAGGCTATCCGGGAACACATGGCGGCGTATTCGTACAGCGGTGCCTTCGACGCGGTTCGCGATCCAACGCAGGCGCTCGCAAAGTTCACCGGCGCGACCATCACGCCCGAAGCAGCGGTGGTCGTCGGTGGCCGTGTCGCGTACCGAGGACGAATCGACGATCGATTCGTCGACCTCGGGCGTGAGCGTCCCGCGCCGACCACGCGCGATCTGTTCGATGCGTTGACCGCGATCGCCGGTGGCAAGCCCGCGCCGCATGCGACCACGCAGGCGGTCGGGTGTTTCATATCGGACCTCGCGAGATGAAGAGCGCGATGGTCATCGCGTTCGTCGCGCTGCTCGTTGAAGGAACGCGAGTCGTGCAGCCGAGCGCCGCGACGCAATCACGTTCACCTGAAACGCTTGCGCCCCCGACGTATTCGCGGGACGTCGCACCGTTGCTCGCCGACCGGTGCGGCATGTGCCATCACACAGGAGGGTCGGCGCCGTTTACGCTCCTGAGCTATGCAGACGCGAAGCGGCACGCGGGCCAGATCGCGACGGTCACCGCCAATCGCTTCATGCCGCCCTGGAAAGCCGATCCCGCGGATGGGCCCTTCGTGGGTCAGCGCCCGTTGGCCGATCGCGAAATTCTTCTGCTTCGCAGATGGTTGGAGGCCGGTGCTCCGGAAGGCGATCCGCGCGATCTGCCGCCGCCTCGCGACTGGGTGGACGGCTGGCAGCTCGGGAAGCCCGATCTCGTCATCACGCTGAAGCAGCCGTACACTCTGCCCGCCGAGGGGACCGATGCCTTCCGGATCTTCGTCTTGCCCATACCCGTCGAGACGGCGCGGTTCGTTCGCGGTCTCGAATTCAGACCCGGCAACCCGAAAGTCGTCCATCACGCGAACATCCGCATCGACACGACGTCGGTCTCGCGGAAGCTCGACGAAGCCGGGCCAGGTCCGGGCTACGACGGCCTGATCGCCCGCACGGCAACCTACCCTGACGGCCATTTTCTGGGATGGACGCCGGGTCAGGTTGCTCCGCTGCTTCCCCCCGATCTCGCATGGCGCCTCGAACGAAACACCGACCTCGTCGTCGAACTGCACATGCAGCCGAGCGGGAAAGCGGAGCAGGTCGCGCCGTCGATCGGTCTCTATTTCGGCGACACGCCGCCGACGCGAACGCCGGCGATGCTGCGCCTCGGGCGGCAGGACATCGATATCCCCGCCGAAGACGCGAAGTACGTCATCACCGATTCCTACACGCTGCCGGTCGACGTCGACGTGGAAGCGGTCCAGCCGCACGCACACTATCGGGCCCGCGATGTGCGAGGCGAGGCAACGCTGCCCGATGGTTCGACAAAACGGTTGATCGACATCGCGGACTGGGATTTTCGATGGCAGCACGTCTATCGCTTCGTCACGCCATTGAGCCTGCCGAAAGGCACGACGGTGTCGATGCGCTACACCTACGACAACTCGGCGAGCAACGAACGGAATCCGCAACGGCCGCCGATTCGCGCGCGCTGGGGACAGCGATCCGCCGAGGAAATGGGCGACCTCTGGCTGCAGGTGCTTCCGCACACCGACGACGATCTGAATCGCCTCAGCCGCGACTTCCGGCCGAAGGTGGCCGCCGAGGACGTGAAGGGATACGAGTCCGAGATCGAGAAGCACCCCGATGACACCGGGCTGCACGACGACGTGGCGCTGCTGTACCTGGAACTGGGCAAGAGCGACCGCGCGATCGAGCACTTCACGACGTCTCTCAGACTGAAACCGCAGTCAGCGGTGGCGCACTACAACCTCGGCACCGCGCTGACCGTCGCGCGGCGTCTGGATGAAGCGGCAGCGGAGTACCGGCAGGCGCTGCGGATCGATCCTGAATACGCCAACGCCCACAACAATCTCGGCAACGTGCTGCTGGCCCAGCGCCGGTTCGACGAGGCGATCCACGAATTCAGTGAAGTCGTGCGGCTGCAGCCCGCATCGGCGGCCGCTCAGAAAAATCTCGCCGCCGCCTATGCTGCTGCCGGCCGTTCGCCGCGTTTCTAGTTGAACAGAAAATCAACGTCCCCTGGCGTGCGCCTGATCTTCCAGTGCGATCGCCAGGTTGCGGCGTGCCTGCTCGTCCCCTGGATTCATCTGGACGGCACGGCGAAACATCGACACTGCCTCATCGACTTTCCCGAGTGCTGACAGCGAGACTGCCAGGTTGGTCGCCGCCCCGGCATCGTCCGGGCGTACCTCGAGATAGCTTTCGTAGGCGGTCCGCGCCGCCGCGAAATTTTCTCGAGCAAACAGCGTATCGGCGAGGAATCCGAGCGCCGTCGCGTGCGCCTGGTCGCGAGCCCCGGTCATCGAGAGAACCAGCCGCAGCTGTTCCTCGGCCTGCGGCCACTGCTTCTGGAGCATGAAGGCGCGGCCCATCATGGTGCGCGCCGGAACCACTTCCGCTAGCATTGGTTCGAGGCGAACGAACTGCTCGAGCGACGCCAACGCTTCGTTGGTTCGTCCCTGGTTGAACAGCTCGCCGCCGAGGTGATAGTAGGCGCGCGGGAAGCGGGGAGCGACGTTCTGCAGGCGCGCGATCGCCTCGTCGTGTCGACCGACGACCGCCAGTTCCTGCGCGACGGATGCTTCCGCCGACGGTGACGGCCAGCGAGCCAGCACGGTCTCTGCCAGACCGAGCGGCGTCGCATATTCCCGGTTGCGTGCTGCTGTCGTCGCGCCAAGGGCAATCGTCACGATCGCTGCGACTATCGTGACGCTCGCGGGACCGCGCGGTCGCTGACGTTCGACCCATGTGAGACCAATCATCGCCAGAGCGACCAGCGCCATGAGCGGGAGGTACATGCGCCGCTCGGCGCCGACTTCCGTGGCGATGGGAAGGATGCTCGTCGTCGGCGCCAGCGTCAGGAAGAACCAGGCGCCCAGGAAGCCGAGCACCGGCCGCCGCCACAAAGCAACCGCGGTCAGCGCGAGACACACGAGAACGACGAGCGCGTAGGGAAGAACGTCGGCGAGCGTGAGCGATCGCGGCCAGCCGTAGTTGGCCACGAGCGACGTCGGCCAGACCGCGAGTCTCAGGTAACGCACGATCATGATCGTCTGGTTCAGCAAGTAGGTCCACGGAGACACGCTCGTGGAGAAGCCCGCGGAGTAGACGCGCGCGCCGGTCTGCAGCAACGCAGCCAGGATCAGCCAGGTCGACGCGAGCGCGCCGTAGAAGCGCCAGCGTTGCGCGAGCGCCTGTTTCAGCGATCCGAAGACGAGCGTCGCATCGTAGAGCACGGCGGCGACCGGCGCGGTCACCATCGACTCCTTGCATGCCATCCCCGCGCCGCAGGCCGCGACGGCGAGTGCCTGCCATGCAATGGGCCGGCGCGACCCGATGGCGCGGCTTCCGGCATAGATCGTCACCAGGTACGCGAGCGCCATCATCGATTCGCTGCGCTGCGTGATGTAGTCGACGACTTCGCTGGTGAGCGGGTGGACGCTCCAGACGAGCGCGATGGCCAGCGCAAGGTCTGGCGCCCTCTGCCGCAGCCACTCCGGCAGCCGCGGTTGGAGCAGCGTCCGATGCGCGAGCGCGAACAGCATCACCGCGCACAGCAGGTGGATACCGATGTTCCAGAAGTGATAGCCGCGCACGTCGAGGCCGCCGAAGGCGTAGTTGACGGCCATCGACGCGTTCACCAGAGGCCGGCCGGCGGTCGGTACCTCACGTGCGGCGCCAAACACCTGGCTCGACCAACCGCGAATGCTGGTGTTGTTGAGGACCGAGACGCTGTCGTCGAAGATGAACGGATGGTCGATGCTGTTAACGTAGATCGCCGCGCCGGCAGCGATCAGCACGGCGATGCGCCACCAGAGGCGGCGTGCCGGTCGCGCCGGGACCGCGGGCGGAGGAGGCTTCTGGCGGCGCTGTGCGCGACGTGTGGACATGCCGGACGGATGCGACTTCCCGTGCTCTACAAAGGATAGTGCAGGGTCAGTCCGAGCAGCGTGACGAGGAAGAGGACCACCGGAGTCAACGCGAGAAAGACGACGATGGTGTAGCCCATGACGTCGCGTGCGCCGAGTTTGAACAGTCCCAGCATCGGCAGCATCCAGAACGGCTGCACGAGATTGGCGAGCGCCTCACCGAGATCGTAGGCCGCCACCACCCAACCCAGGTGGACGCGCAGCGTGTGCGAGGCCGCCATGACGTACGGCGCTTCGATCACCCACTTCGATCCGCCGGAAGGCACGAACACGCCGAGCACGGCCGAATAGAGCGCCACGAGCGGCGGAAATGTTGCCGGGGTCGAGACGCGGACGAAGAGGTTGGCCACCTGTTCGTTCAGGTGCGTTGCCGTGATGACCCCGGCGATGCCGGCGTAAAAGGGAAACTGAAGAATCACGCCCCACACCGCGGGTGTCGCGTCCTGCACCGCCCGCATGAGTCGCGCCGGCGTTCCGTGAAGCAGAAAGCCGAGCAGCAGGAACGCGAGGTTCAGGATATTCAGATTCAGCGCGTTCAACGGCTCGTCCGCCTCCCAGAAGTAGCGCGCGAGATACGTCAAGCCGAGCGCGACGACGACCCACGACAGAATCGGCGACAGTTCGAGATACTGTCCGGGTGTCGCCGCTGCTCGTGGTTCGGTCGCCGTCTTTCGTTCGCCGAGGTCGATGCCCAGATCCCGGGCGGTTCTGGCCCGCGCCGCCGGCGGCGTCGCAAGCCACATCACGCCGACGACGACGAGGATCTCGACTGCGATGGCGACGAAACTTTGCCACAAGAAGATCGTGTGGCGGAACGGGATCAGGCCGCCGGCCACGATTCCACCGTGCGAGACGATGTCGCGGATCGCCGGCTGCAGCGCGCCTGGGGTCGCCATCTGCAGGGCCGCCGATCCGCTGAGTCCCTGCGCCCAGATGCTGCCCAGTCCCAGCATGCTCGCCGCGGCGAGGGCGCGATAGTCGACGCCGTCCAGGCGCCGCGCGATCTCGATCGCGAGCACGGCGCTGAACACGAGGCTGAAGCCCCAGTTGAACCAGCTGCTGGCGAGCGCAAAGAAGGCGACGAGCGCGACAGCGCCGCGCGGCGAACGCGGCCACGAGGCGATCGTACGAATGAGGCGGCCCATCGGCGGCGACGTGGCCAGCACGTGGCCTGTGATGATCACCAGCGCCATCTGCAGCGTGAAGGGGATCAGGTCCCAGAACCCGCGACCCCAGGCGTCGACGGTTTGCAGAAGCGTGGCGGGCGTCGCCAGCAGAGCCGCGGCGATCACGAGCACGGTGGCGACGAGCGCGAAGATGAACGCGTCGGGTACCCAACGCTCGGTCCAGTCGGTCAGCGCCAGCGCGGTGCGCGCGACTGGTCCCGGTTGATCTGTCATCCTGCGTGGCGGTTACCTTAACATAGGCGTCCAATGACGCTGCTCAGCGAAAGCCCCACGGTCCTCCCGATCCACCGCAAGATTCTCGCGTTCTCGTTCATCGGGTGGATCTTCGATTTCTACGATCTGCTCCTCCTCAGCTTTCTCGTGTCGCCGTCGATTACGTCAATCGTGAAGGATCTCGCGCTCACGCCGAACGAGGTGGCGATCCTGCTCGGCACGCCGCTCGCGTTCACGGCGGTTGGAGGGTTCATCGGCGGCGCCATGGCGGATCGATTCGGTCGCAAGCCGCTGCTGATGCTCACCATTCTCGTCTACAGCATCGGCACGCTCGCCTCGGGTATGGCGATCGGGTTCTGGTCGCTGCTGATTGCTCGCGCGGTCACCGGCATTGGCGTCGGCGGCGAATGGGCCGTCGCGCACGCGCTGGTCGGGGAGACGGTGCCGCCGCAGGTGCGGGGCCGCTACGGCTCCTATCTGCAAAGCGGGTCGGCGTTCGCCCGCTTCTTCGCGTCGATGATGGGCAACGTCCTGGCGCCGTATATCGGCTGGCGGCTCGCGTTCATGGTCTCCGCGCTACCGGCGCTGCTCGTTGTCTTCATCCGCCGGGAAATGCCCGAGTCCGACGTGTGGCTGCTGAGCGTCAAGGACGGCGTGAACAAGCGGCTCGGCTACGTCGCGGCGCTCGGCCAGATGCTGGGACCCGCGCTGCGAAAAACCACGGCGCTCGCCCTCTCGGTGACGACGTTCAATATGGCGGCCTACTGGTTCAAGACGATCTGGCTGCCGACGTATCTGCACGAGACGCGCGGCCTCTCGCCCGGCGATGTTGCGTGGCTGCTGCTGATGGATCAAATCGGATCGATCGGCGGCTACG
>DASSGK010000385.1:0-3687 GCA_035693505.1 Vicinamibacterales bacterium | reverse complement strand
GGTGTAGTGCAGGCCTTCAGGCCTGCATACACGGCGGACCCGAACGTCCGCATCACATCATAGAGCTCGGTCAGTCTTCCGAGGCGCCTCTCTCGTGAGGCGCCTCCAGGAAACGGTCGAGGCGTTCGGCGCACTCGTCGCTCATCTTGACGAACTGCACGGCATAGCCGAATTCATTCGAGCGGGGCAGCGTCTCGGCGTGGACCGTGATCCATCGCTCGTGCGGCAAATCGATCTTCAGATGCAGTTTGATGCCCGGCTGCTGGTGGTGCATCGAGTTGATGAAGCATCCGCCGCGACTCAGGTCATAGAGCTGCACGGGCGTTTCGAGCAGACCGATGCGGACGCCGTCGAACGGACCATGCACGCGCGTGTGCACGCGTCGGCTCTCGGCCGGTTCCTGCTTGACGGGCGCCGGCCGAACGGGGGCTGGCTTGGGCCATTCGACCGCGCGAGGACCGACTGTCCAGTTGTCGATGTAGGTCTGGTCGGTATCCAGAACGACGTTGGCGGCTCCCATTTTGTGTCCCATAGCAGCCTCGCTAGTGACTTCTAACGAACAATATGTCCTATTGAGTCTTTAGTGACAGCAAGGCGCCAACCAACGTCGCCAACACTCGTAACTGCCTGATTTAGTGCCGTTTGGCTAGTTCTGATGAGCTTATGACGGGACCACAATGTGTGCCGTTATGGAGCACGGCGTGCGGTTCTTGTAGGGATGCGGCAGCGACGTCTCACTCATAGGTCACCTCTCGACCACTGTAAATGAGCGATGTAACGACCGCGCAGCTCAACGACTCAGCGGATCTGTTTGATGATCCAGTTCGCTCCCTGTTTCTCGAGCTGAATCGTCTGCGTCTTTTCGACCTTCGAAACGCGCGCCCCTGACTTCGGCGTGGCCTCGTGGCCGATGCGCGCGGCGACCGTGGCGGCGGTGAGCGTCTCGGTGAAGACGAACTGATACGAGTCCGGCTGAATCGTCAACGTGTACGAACGGCTGTTCGCGAAATCCTTCGCGACCTGATCGAGCGGCGCGGACGGATACACGCTGCGGACGCTGTCTGCCGAGAGGCTCGCGAAGGCCGCTTCATACCGCCGCAGCGCCTGATCGACCAGCGGACGTTCGACAGCGGCGCGCTCCTCGGGTTTCTGTCGCGGCTGCGGTGCCGCCGGTGCCGGCGTCGCCTCTGCGACCTTCTGGCGTCGCAGTTCGCGCTCGGCCGCCGCCTTTTCTTCTTTGGCCGTTTCCCGGGACTCGTTCGCTGCCGCGACGAACTGGTCGGCCGCTCCCCAGAATCCGCGCGTCGCGGCGTCGAGCTTGCCCGCACGCTGCAGCCTGATCGCCTCGCGCTCTCTGTTCACACCTTGCTGAAACTGATCCGGATCGTTCTGTTCAGCGTCGGCCTGCACCGCGTCTTCGCGCGCCCGGCGTGCACTCGCCTGCGCGTCGCGCAGCAGCGTCGCAACCAGGTTCTTCAGCGTCTGGTCTCCCGCATCGATCCGCAGTCCTTCGACGGCGGCGTTCAACGCTTCGCGCGGTGCGCCCGACTGAGCCCGGCTCAGGGCCAGCGTCCTCAGATCGTCGAGACGCTTCGACGCCCCCTTTTTCAGCGGAAGTGTTTCAATCGGGGCCTTTGCGACGATCTCGGGCTCGGGCGCTGCCGCCGGCGGCGCTTCATTCGGGACCGCTGTCGGCGCCGGACCGGCGCCGGTTGTCGACGCGCCGGTCTGCTCGACGGCAGGCGTCCTCGGCCGCGGCCTCTCCGTAGAAGGGGGAACGGGCGATGACGTCGCGACCGGCGGGCCTGGCCGGCGTCGCGTGCTGACAGCAATGTCGTCGGAGCTCCGGTGGGGGATGAGCCCGGCGAACCAGGCCGCCGCGATCAGGGCGATGAGCGCTGCTGCAGCCATCAGCACCCGTGCGGCCGTAATCGTCGATGACGAAGCTGGCGCGACGGCGTCGGCGGCCGGCTCGACGCTCGGGTCATCTTCCTGCCGCGGGTGCTCCCGTTTGATCCTGGTTTCCGCCACAAGCCGCTCAGCTGTGTCACGCTCCCGAGGGGTGCGGGCGGCTCTTTCGTATTGGCGGGCAGCCTCCACGCGCTGGCGCTCGGCGCGAACCGCTTCCTCTGCGCGGCGCGTCGCCTCGAGGCGTTCCCGTTCGACACGAGCAGCTTCGGCCATGCGTTTGGCGGCTTCGACATGCTCCCGTTCGACACGAGCTGTTTCGGCTTCGCGTCTCGCAGTCTCGACACGCTCCTTCTCGACACGCGCGGCTTCCGCATCGCGCAGCCGCTCGGCCTCCGCGCGCTCCCGTTCGAATCGAGCCGCTTCGGCTTCGCGTTGCGCGGTTTCGAGACGCTCTTTCTCGACGCGCGCAGCTTCCTCCTCGCGGCGCGCGGCCTCGGCGCGCTGCTGGGCGATCCGCGCGGCTTCGGCGTCTCGTCGCGCCGCGTCCGCGCGTTCGCGATCCCGGCGCTCGTCCAGGCGCAGCTCCGTCAGCATGCGGCTGACGATCTGATGCGGCGGTCGAAACTGCTCCAGCCGAGCGAGCGCGCTGCCGCGCCGGCCGGCCTTGAGGTCCCGGCGTGCCTGCTCAACGACCTCGCGTGCAAGCGCTTCGTTCGGAAGTGGCGACAACGCCAGAATCCGGTCGACCACGGCCTCGAGCTCGGGATCCTGGCCTGTGTCTTTCCACGAGGTGAGATCGGCCGCTTGCAGGTTTTCGAATTCGAGCGGCATCTCGACGGCATCGATCAGAATCGGCAACAGGACCTTCCGCCTGGCGGCCCGCCGCGCTTCGTTTCTCACCCACGTCGCATGGACCGACGTCGCGGACCACAGCACGATCGCGCACTTGCACGTGCCAAGCTCGCGTTCGATGACGACGTCGTACGCTTCACCGGGTGCGATCTTCCGGTCCCACCACACCTTCCAGCCGCGTGCGGCGAGCACGTTCGCCAGCGCTCGTGCCCTGGCCTGATCCTCGTGCGCGTAGCTGATGAAGATGTCGGAGGGGCGGGCCGGATCGAAAACTTCGGCGGCGCCCGACTCCGGGGGAGACACCGGATCGCCAGGCTGGCCCGTCTCCTGATCGTGTGTGGCGATCGCGTGCGCGGCAGCGTTCGCCACCTTGCGGCTGTCGTCGAGTGAAAGTGCTTTCAACGCTTCCAATGCGGCCCGCGCGCGGCCCGCATCGTGACCGTGGAGCAGCGCCTCGAGGTGACCCACGGCTTCGAGACGCAGACCCGACAGCTTGCTGTTGATCGCGTCCTCGATTTCCGACGGGAGTGCCGAGCGCGTGGCGAAAGGATTCTGCGCGATGACGATGTCGCCGCGCTGCAGGTATGACCACTTGTGCGGCGTCTGTTTTGGCGTGGTGGTCACGACCTGTTCGCGAACGTAGTCGTACAGTTCGTCGACGGTGACGACGCCGTCCGCATCCCTGTCGGCCGCGCCGGTCTTGAGTCCTTCGATCAGGAAGTGCGTGAACAGCGAGTTCGGCGCATCGCCGATGATCTGATCGCCTTCCCACGCGTACTGCGTGGAATCGGTAGCCGTCAGGACCACTCGTCCCAGACCGCTGCCTTCGAACGCCTCCGCGGTGCCGACGCTGGCGCCCTGCGCGCCCTTGACGCCGTGTGCGAAGGCGCCGCTGTGGCAGCAATCCAGAACGACGACCTGACG
>DASSGK010000384.1:0-2539 GCA_035693505.1 Vicinamibacterales bacterium | reverse complement strand
GCAAGCCTTCGCATCTCGGCATCCGGTCCGTCCAGGAGGGGAGAGAGCGCTCGTGCGATCCGCGCGCCGCTTTCGCCAAAGAACGCGATCTGTTCGATATCGTTGCCGATGCGGTTGTACACCGGCGGCGCCGGCACGGTGATATCTGCCTCGGGATCGTAGATGTCGCCGCGGCGTAACGGAAACTCGGTGAGCGCCCGCAGAAGCTTCTTCTTCTGCGGTGCTGGCGCATCAACCAGGACCGCGGCGAATTTCGTCGCCAGCCGCGATTCCACGGCCAGCCGTCCCCGAACCGCCCGATCGCGATTCTCGGCCGAGGGCAACAGCGCGACCCAGTTGTTGTACAGATAGCGAATGTTCTCGTCGGCGAGGTTGTAGATCGCGTCCTCCAGGTTGCTCTCCACCCAGGCCGGTTGCGGCTGTCCGATCGCGGCGAGCAGCGTGTCCTCGATCAGCTCTCTCGTCGCCGTGTCCGCAGTCCAGTACCAGAACTGCCAGAGACCCTTGACGGCCTGCATCCGCACCGACGTCACGGGGTCGGCGACGCGTTTCGCCAGGACGGCGCCGAATTCCGGACGACGGGCGATCGCCGCAAAATGTTGCGCGAACACGCGCGTCGCGCCCCATCGCGTCCGGTCGTCCCTGGATTCGAGCGCGGCGGTCAGCCCGGCTGACGAGGTCTCCGGATGCCGGCTGTACGACTGACGCACGGCCCATGCGGCGGTCCGCTGCACCATCTTGCTGGGATCGCCCAGCAGCCGGAGCAGCGCGGTGTCCTGTCCGCCCAACCGTCCCAGCGCTTCCGCCGCGGCTTGCCGGATCAGCGCATCAGGCGATGCCAGGACCACTCGCATCTGCGCGCGCATGCCGTCCGTCACGGGATCCCAGATGCCATCGAGTTGCTGAAGCAGTTCCACCGGATCGGATGACAGCCGTGCGGGCGCCGCCGCTCCCCATCCCTTCGGACGCGGACCGGCTGGGAAGTACGAGCTGAGCGCCAGGATGGCCATTTGTGTTTCGCGGAACGGCGTGCGGAAATTCTCGAACGACTGGAGCGGGTCCATCCATCCGCCGAACGTCTGTTGACGGCGAAGCAGATAGTCGATGGCTTTGGCCACCTGCGGATTCGATGCCGGCACGCCAGCCGCCTGGAGTGCCCACAGCGCGTGCCCGGTCTGAAACTCCACCTCCGGCTGTTCGGGGCCGAACCGCATCGACCACTGTCCGTCCGGACGCTGCAGTGAAAGGATCCGCTCGGCGTTTTTCTGAATCTGACTGCGATACCGCTGGGGATCGATCTCGGCCAGTGCTTGCGTCTGGTAGCAGAGATCCACCATGTTCTCGATCTCGCCGCTCGCGATCAGATCACCCATGCGCCCGTCGTGCGTGTTGCTCCACGCGTACCAGGCGACCTCGTGACGGCTCACGAGAGGTGTATTGCCGTTGGTTTCGTCGGGCGGCAGCTTGTCGCGGCCCGCGTAATACCGCTCGAGGTACCTGCCAATGCCCTCGCGGACGTTCGGCCGGCGTTCACCTGAAATCTCTTTCTCGTAGATATCCAGCAGGTGCGACATGCGGCCCAGGACGTTGGCCGGCGCCGAGATGACTCGGGCCCACACCGCGCCGTCCTGCTCGAAGCCGTAGAACGGGCGCGGGTTGTTGTAGAAGCGCTCGGTCATGAACTGCAGCTGCTGGCGCTGCACCACGGGATAGCCGTTCCGCACGGCGTAGAGCGCGGCGCGCAGAGGGAAGTGCGTCGCATGGCAGGCCACGCAGAGCGAGGTTTCCTGGTGGACGCTCGAGACGCGGTCGTACACCGATCCCCGGCGCGGAGTGTTGGCATGCCAGGAGTCACCGGCGGCAAGGATGTAGTCGAGCGCGGTGCGCACGGCCGTCTGCGGATCCGTGTACGGGGGCGGATCGTACACGCGGGTCCGTAACTTGTACTCCGGATGGCCCGCTTGCACGGCCACGTAGTACGTGCCCGGGTCTTTCAGAATTCGCGGCGTGAATTTGTTGCCCGCAAGTGCCTGCGCTTCGTGCGGCAGCGTGACGGGATCCTCGCCGTCGAAATACGCCTGCGGCTCGCCGTTGACGAGGCGATAGACGGTCACGTCGACGGGAATCTGGTCCCGCTCCATCAGGTCCACCTGGAAGAAGACGAGCTTGGGCGTGCCGGATGTGAACTCGAACGCGTACCAGTCGGTGGAAGCGGTGCGCGTGGCCGGCGTGCGCCGCGTCGTACCTGGAAGCGGCACGTAGTTCTCGTCGTCGCCCGACGCGAACACGGTCTGGCCGAGCGGAATCTTCACCGCGTCCTGCCAGCGCCGCGCCGGCGAGCTCTTGACCAGCCCAGTACGCGGCCATCGGTTGACGTAGAGCGCAAAGTTCCCGGAAGCATGCGTCGGACGCACCGATACCGTCGCGGGACCCGCCTTCGGGACGCGGAACTGCGTGTAGTAGTCGGCGTCTCCCGCGTGCAGCGTCTTGGATGCCAGGACGGCGTTCCCCTGCCGGACTTCGACTTCCACGCGCGTGT
>DASSGK010000383.1:0-3996 GCA_035693505.1 Vicinamibacterales bacterium | reverse complement strand
GTCGGGTTAGGCACGGGTCCCCTAAGAAAATTGTTTCTTCCAGAGAGCCGCCGTTCAAGCTGTGCCTGGATATTTCGAGAACCCGGAGAGAGCGCCTCGACTGCTGAACGAGTGTCCGCCTTCAGGCAGACCCCAGGTCCGGCTAAAGCCGGACACTACGTACGACCTAAAGCCGGACACTACGTACGACGCGCGCCTATCAGGCGACGTGGAGTGCAGCGCCGCAGGCCGAGGTGATCACGTCTTGCGCCGCGATGACGATCCGCGTGCGGCCATAGAGGACGTGATTCGCATCCATCTGTGACGGATCGTAGACATAGTTCGCGGTCATGCCCGCGGACCTGGCGAGCCCTGCGCCGGATCGATCGCCGAGCCAGTTGATGCCCTCGAGGCGTGCGCCGTTGCCCAGATGGAATCGCGCCACAGCGTCGAATGGCTCGGCGCCGCGCTTCGCATCGAGCAGGTAGGACGCACAGAGCGGCACCAGCGTCGACTTCATCCGCTCGCCGAGTTCCGGATCCGTCAGCCAGCTTCCCTCGTCGAGCGTCGCGACAATCTGACCGATCCAGCCGCCGTGCGTTCGTGCGAGATGATTGAGCCACGGCCTGAAACCTGGCACCGGCGACACCGTCGCGAACGTTCGAAGACCGGGCCACTCCTGTTGAAGCCGGTCGAGCACCTGCCGGATCAGCAGGCCGCCGAGCGGCACGCCGCGCAGGCCCTCGTGACAACTGGAGATCGAGTAGAACATCGCGCACGTGCACGCGTCCGGGTCGACGACCGGCGCATCGGTGTCGAGAATGACCCCGACGTCGGTCACCATGCGCCGAGTGAGCGCGAGCTCGACGAACACCAGCGGCTCATCCGGCATCGACGGCGTGAACAGACCGTAACAACGCCGATCGGCGCTGAGCCGCCGCGCCAGATCGCGCAGGTCGCGAATCTCGTGAACGGCCTCATAGCGGATGATCTGATTCAGGATCGCCGCGGACGTCGAACGATCGACGCCCCGCAACTCGGGTGGGTTGTCTGCGAAGTGCGCGCGAAGGCCCTCCGCGACGGCGGCCTCGATGTTGGCCCACGATGGGTGGTGAGCCAGCGCACGAAGCAGACCCGCACGTGCGTGTATCAAGTCCGAAACACTGCGCTGCGCATGCGATGAAACATTCGCGGCCATCGGCTTGTGGACTGGGACTGAGCAAATGGCGATCCGTGCACGGATGCGCAGCGGTGGCCCACTTATCCGATCTGCGAGTGACTTCCTGCCTGCAGTCCGAAGACTTGACAGTTATCCGGCAACCGCGCGAAGCGCGTCCGGAGCGGCGTGGCGTGCGGAGGGAGTTGACAGATTCGTCATTCGCGAATCGATTCGACAGAGCTGGCGCCTGCCAACAACGGCGCGAATCTCTTGCACGGCCGGCGGCCCGGGCCGTCCCACGCGCCGATCGAGAATCGCGACGGGCGACACCTGTCCCGAGAGAATCTGCAACGCCCAGGCACTGTCGATCTGCACCCGCGCTTGGCGCGTGTCGTCGTCTTCGCGTCCAGCCACGACGAGCAGACCGTCCGGACATTCACGTAGTTCCAACACGTGACCGGACCGTGCGAGATCGCGCTCGGCGGTGTCGAAACAATGGACGACGGTGTGCGTCGGCACGACTGTCGGCGGGGGCGCGTGCAGGGCGACGGGCGTCTGCCCTTCGCCGCGCAACTCACGCTCGAGCGTCCGCTCGAGTTCCGCCGACAGCGACTCGATGGCGCTCAGAGCTGGACGCCCCGCGGCTCCCGATTCGAGTTGCCCGCGGATCTCCGACCACAGATCCACGAACGCAATCGACGCCGGGTCGCGGAGAGCGAACGCGGGAAGCGGCATTCGTCGGACGCTGATCTGCTCGACGATGCTGGCGCAAGGGATTTGGGCCTCGAGAAAATTGCCGGCGTGCTTCGCCGACCATTCGCAGGCGCGCCGATGAAGCGTCTTGCGCAGATCGACCATGCTGAAAAACGGCGCCAGACGAAAAGGCGAGTCGCGCCGATCGGCCCATTTGAGAATTCGCGCCAACGTTTGGACCGAGAGCGGCGTCGGTATCGTGGGGACGAAACTCAGATTGACCGTCCCCAACACCGCTTCGGTGAGCAGCGAAAATCCCGCCGGACAGTCCAGAACGACGAGGTCGTAGTTCGCGCCAAGGGTGTCGAGCAGCGTTCGGATAACGCGAGTGGGATTCCCAACGTGATCGAGGATGCGATCGAATTTCCGGTACGAGAAGTCGGCTGGCAGCAGGTCCAGATTTCTGTAGTCAGTTTCCTTAATCGCGTCGTTGAACGCCGCGCCGCACAGAAGGGTCTTCCGGCGAAAGTCAGCGACATGCGCGTGCACGCGAAGGATGAAGCTCGACGCGCCTTGCGGGTCGAGATCCCACAGCAGCACGCGCTGGCCGGCGGCCGCGGCAAGATACGCGACGTTCACCGCCGCCGTCGTCTTTCCGACTCCGCCCTTCAGGTTGTAGAACGCAATCGCGTTCATACTGCCTGCGCTTCGCCGCGCGCTGGCCTGAAGGCGCGCCGGCAGGCGGACCGCACGGTCCGGCGGCGGAACAGCTGCGCCTCGTGAAGGACGTAGTCGCGCAGGTTTTCGCGCTGATTCCGCGTCTCTTCCGCCAGCCGTTCGATCGCCATCACACTCCCGCGTGCCGCGCCCGTCGCGGCCATCGCGCCACGGCATTCGATGAGCCGATGCTCCTGGACGTGCGCGTCGTTGAAATCGCCCAGCACGCGCTGCAGCGCTTTCAACGCGACCAGCACGCGCTTGACGTCGAGAGCGTCACCAGCGGCTGGCGCCACGTCGACGAGATAACGAAGCTTCTTCGCCTGGACACGCAGGTCGTGCACGGTCTCCGCCGCCGTGGAGGCATCGAGCATCGCGGCGCGCCGGCTGATCTTGCGAGTGAGTCGCCACGCGCGTTCGAACAAGACATCCGCGAGCCGCCGCCGTGCGTTTGGTGCAGGTGGCTGCACCGCTATCGGTTGCTCGAGAAAAGCCCTCCACTCGAACGTCAGCCGCTTGAACCGATCGCTGTTCAACCCGTCGACCAGCCTGGTGTGCTCTTCACGTCGCATCCGTTCGAGCAGCGTGACGAGTGCGTCGAGACCTTCGAACGACGCCTCCCGGCGACGCTCGTGCATTGTGACAATGAGGACGTCGAGGTCGCGCGGCGGACCAGTGAGCTTGCCGAGCCACGAGAACTCGGACGAGAAATGCTCGACCGCCTCCTCACCGAACACGTGCCGGATCTGACCAAGCAACGAGCGCGTGCGCCGGACGGCGACTCGGAAATCGTGGAGGAACTCCGAATCCACGTTGGCCTGTACACCACCCTGATTGCCAAGCATGACGTCCAGCAGCGCCAGGTGAATCTGACGCGCGCCGACGTCCGCCCTCACGCCTGGCGCCAAAGCGAGACGCAGCGCTGACACGTCCTGCGGCTCCGGCGCGCCGATCGATCGACGAATCACGCCCTGAACACCTTCCGGACACTCGCGAATGCCGGGACGGCTCTGGACGACGGGCAGCAGGCGTTCGTATTCGCCCGCGTATCCGCGCAGGCCGCTGAGAGTGACCATCGTCGGAAGCGGCTGCCACGCGCCGCGCCCCGTCGGCAATCGAGCATGTCCCAGTTCGACGCGCACCCGGGCGACGGTCTTGCCGCGAGCGTCGAGGACGTCGAGAAGCGACCCCGTCTCTTCGGCCTCGGCCTGTGGAAGCAGACGACGAGGACCGATGACGGGCGCGAGCGCGCGATAGAGCGCGCCGTCGGGAAGATCCCAGGCAAAGCTGGCCGGCTGCGGCAATTGGACGGCGAGTTCGTTCCCCGTTCCACTGGCCCTCCACGAAATAACCGAGCGCCCGTTCGCGCCGGACTGCGTCAGGCGCGCCCCGGTTCGATAGACGCGCCCGTCGAACGTATCCAGCAACGTAAAGCGCTGTCGGCCTAT
>DASSGK010000382.1:0-10721 GCA_035693505.1 Vicinamibacterales bacterium | reverse complement strand
GCGTCCCATCTCGATGCGGCTGCCGTCGGCGAGCGGCGTAAAGGCATATTCAGCCTTGGCCGCCGCGCCAAGATAAATGGTGGCGCCAACCCGATCCCGCAGCTCCAGGTGTCCGGCGATGAAATCGGCGTGAAGGTGCGTGAGGATCACGTGCGCGATCTTCAGCCCGTGCTCTTCGGCGAACGACACGTACTGTTCGATATCGCGCTGCGGGTCGACGACCGCGGCGACGCCGCTGTGTTCGTCGCCGACGATGTACGAAGCATGCGCCAGGCAGTTGAGATAGAACTGGTGGAGGATCACCGCCTCATTGTAGTCCGAGCCGGCTCATCCGCGGCTTGTCGAACAGCAGTGGCGGCCGATGTTCACCACGGCCTGGAGTCACTGCTGCACGGTCAGGATGAGGATATGCGCTGCGGACACCGGCGACTGCACGACATCGATGCCTTGCGTCATCAACGCCGCGCCCGTCGCGGTGCCGAGCAGGCCGGTATCCACCGACTGCACCTGATAGGTCGTCGTAGGTGCCAGGTCGGTTGGCTTGACGTTGATGGTCTGGACGCCGGTATCTGACTGGACCGCGCTCAGCACCACGCTATCGTGTTCCGCCGTGCTCTCCTGAAGCACGTCCCACGACGGACCGTCATCGGGTGTCGCTTGCTTGGTCAGCAGGGAGCCCGCCGACTGCATGATGGTTCCACGGGCCGCTTTGTAGATCGCGATCTCGCTCGCCATCGCGGCGTCCTCGTCCTCGGTGAATGAATCGCCGCGGAAGCAGAGGCCGAGGGCGCCGCCCATGCGGCTGCGGAAATACAGCGGCAGATCCGGCGCGTCGTGCAGCGGTTCGGTATCGTGGTCCGTGACGAAGGACAGAAGGTAGGCGGGCGGGAACACGGCGCTCAGTCCCTGAATGTTGTGGCGCACGTGCACCGACGGCGCCGTGCGATCGTCCATCCACGCCACGTCCGTGAACCGCAGCATGCCGACATCGAGGCGGTTGCCGCCGCCCGAGACGTTCTCGATCTGCATTCCGGGATAGCGCGCGCGCAGCTGCGTGAACATGTCGTAGAGCGCCCCGGTGTGCGCGAAGTTGCCATCGGCCGGGCCGTGCCCGTGGCCGTCGCGATCGCAATTCACGAACATGTTGTTGTCCCATTTCAGGTAGTCGGGCTGCACATCGTCGAGGAGCGTTGTCAGGCGGTCCATGAGCCACTGGCGTGCGGCGGCGTTGGCGAGGCAGATCTGACCGGCGTGATCCGATCCGTACTGACCACCCTCAGTGGCCAGCCACGCTTCTTCCACGCCCGGTGCGCCGACGAGCGAGAGGTTCACGCGCTCCGGTTCCACCCACAGCCCGAACTGCATGCCGAGGCTGTGGGCGTACTCGCGCAGGGGACGCAGGCCGTTGGGAAAGCGGGCCGGATCGGCCGTCCAGCCGCCGAGACCGGCGTCGAAGTCGAAGGGGCCTGCCGCTCCCGTTCCCGGGTACCAGCCCGCATCGATCACGAACAACTCGACGCCCAGCGCCGCCGCGTGATCCATCTCGGCGCGCATGGAGGTGTCGTCGATCTCGGTGCCGTACGCGAACCAGGTGTTGTAGGTCACCAGCGAGGCGATGGGACGCCCGGCACGCAGAGCGTCCATCACGTAAGAGCGCAAGGCCGCGGTGCCTTGCGCGACACCACCCGGCGCGACGCCGAACAACACGTGCGGACCGTCGACGGCGCTCGACGTCAAGGTCGTCGACATCGGCGCGAGACCGACGGTGATTACCGTTCCCGCGACAGTTCGTTCGAAGACGGCGGACCACGCCCCCGACCACATCAAGGCGCCGTAGAGTTCGTCCTTGCTGCCGTCGATCGAGAACCAGGGAACGGTGTGCTCGGAAGCCCGGTGTGAAGCGCCGATGGTGAAGGGGCTGTTGATCGCGAGGGTCTGCTGTTGCAGCGTGAACGCGGTGTCGGTCGGAACGTTTGCGGCGTCGCCCTGAAGCCCGGTCAGCCAGTTGACCGTGCCGTTGGGAACAGTCAACTGCAACGCGTTCAAGTCGGCGAGGACCGCACCGCTTCCCGTATACGTAGTCCACGCTTCGAACGTCGGAGAGCCGGGCACGATCGCGTAGTGGCGCGTGACCGCGAGGCCGCCGGCGGCCACCTTGAACGTGGCGTTCAACTGCAGCGTCGCGCCTCGCGTCTCCACCGAGACGTCTTCGTACGCGAAGCCGGCGCTCCGGTTGCCGAACGCCAGCGAGTGACCGGCGAGCCGCACCGTCGAATCGGCCTGCGTGCCGAGCGCCCAGGACGTTCCGTTCGCGGACAGGAGGCTGACGATCGCAAAGTCGCGCGATGGATCCAGCGCCAGGGTGAGCGTCGCGCCGCCGGCGGAAAGCGTCCACGTGCCGGCGTTGGCATCGTGCGCGATCGCCGCGTCGCCTTGTTGCGCGACGACGGTCGCCGACTCAGCCTTGGATGCGGCGGCAAGTGTGGCGAGCAGTGAGAGGGCGAACCAGAAAGGAGTGCGTCGATGTGTCATGCAGCTGGCGCGATGAAGCACTGCATGCGTTGGACCACCACGACGAGCAAAAGTTAAAAGGTTTTTGGCGACGCGTAGCATCGAAGAGAGGACAGCGACCACTTTCCAGTACGCGATCTGCTAGCATCCGCTTATGCGATCTTCACGGTGGGCGTTATCGGTTCTTGTAATTCTTGTGACAGGAGTGTGGCAGCTCGCGCGCGTATCCGCGCAGCGGCCGTCATTCGACGTCATCATCGCGAACGGGCGCATCGTCGACGGCACCGGCGCGCCGTGGTTCAAAGGCGACGTCGGAATCGTGGGCGATCGCATCATGGCGATTGGCGCCTTGAACGGCGCGACGGCCGCAACGCGAATCGATGCCGCGAACCTCGTCGTTTCGCCGGGCTTCATCGACCTGCTCGGTCAATCAGAATTCAACGTGCTCGTCGATGGCCGCGCGGCCAGTAAGATTTTGCAGGGCGTGACTACAGAAGTGACAGGGGAGGGGACGTCGATCGCGCCCGTCAACGATCGCCTGATCCTCGAGGCGTCGCCGAACGCAAAGCACTTCGGCGTGGCGCAGGACTGGCGCACGCTGGGCGACTACTTCAAGCGGCTCGAGGAGCGATCGCACACGGCGATCAACGTCGCGACGTTCGTCGGCGCGGGAAGCATTCGCAACTACGTGATCGGCAAGGACGATCGTCCGGCGACTGCCGCCGAACTCGATCAGATGAGGCAGCTCGTCGCGCAGGCGATGGAGCATGGCGCGCTCGGCGTCAGCACCTCGCTCCAGTACGTGCCGGATCGTTTTGCCTCGACGGACGAGATCGTGGAGCTCGCCAAGGTGGCGGCGCGCTACGGCGGCGTGTACTTCACCCACCAGCGATCGGAGAGCGCGCGGATTTTCGAATCACTTGACGAAGTGTTCGCAGTCGCCGAGCGCGCGCAGATCCCGGCGGAAATCTGGCATCTGAAGACGGCGTACAAGGCCAACTTCGGCAGGATGCCTGAAGTCCTGAAGCGCATCGAGGCGGCCCGGGCCCGCGGTCTCGACGTGACCGCGAACCAGTACCCGTACACGCGCGCGTCCAACGGCCTCGACTCGTGCCTGCCGCTATGGTCCCGAGAAGGCGGCATCGAGAAGACGCTTCCGCGCCTGACCGACCCGGCGACCCGCGAGCGGATCAAGAAAGACATGGACGATCCCAACGCGACCACCTGGGAGAACCAGTGGTACGGCGCGAACGGCGGCGACGGCGTGATGCTCTCGTCAGTGCTGAACCGGGACCTCGCCAAGTACGAAGGGATGACGCTCTCCCAGATTGGCAAAGCGATGGGCAAGGACCCGCGCGACGCGGTCATCGATCTCGTCATCGCCGATCGCGGCGAGAGCTCCGTAATCACCTCCATCATGGACGAGGACGATGTGCGGGCGGCGTTGAAGCATCCGCTGGTGGGCGTCGGTACTGATTCCGGCGCGCAAGCGCAGGATGGCATGCTCTCCGAGTCGAAGTCGCATCCGCGCGCGTGGGGATCGTTCCCGCGGATTCTCGGTCACTACGTGCGTGACGAACACTTGTTGACCCTCGAAGAGGCGATCCGGAAGATGACGTCGAAGGCCGCCGATCGGGTGCACCTCGTCGACCGCGGTCTGCTGCGGCCGGGTATGATCGCGGACATCACCGTTTTCGATCCCGCGACCATCCGCGATGTCTCCACGTTCGACGATCCGAAGCACTACTCGACCGGCGTACGCCATGTGTTCGTCAACGGCAAACGGATCGTCAGCGACGGCGCGATCACGGCCGAGCGTCCAGGCCGTCCGCTTCGCGGTCAGGGGCATCGTCAGTAGGCGTCAGTCTTCAATCCACAGTCCTCGTCCCATGCCACAGTGGCTTCTCGATCTGTTCGCGCGCTACGGGTATGCCGTTGTGTTTGGCGGCGTCTTCCTCGAAAACACCGGCCTTCCAGTCCCCGGCGAAACCGCGCTCCTGGCGGGCGCCGCGCTGGCGCACAACGGACAATTGTCGTTTCTCTGGGTCGTCGTGGTGGCGATTGCCGGCGCGACGCTCGGCGACAACCTCGGCTTCTTCATCGGGCGTCGTGGCGGCCGCCAGATTGCGGAGCGTCACGGCTGGCGCATCGGGCTGACGCGCGAACGCCTCGCCGAGTTCGATCGCTTTTTCGACCGTCATGGTCCGAAGACGGTGTTCGCCGCGCGCTTCATCACTGGCCTGCGTGTGGTCGGCGCCGTTCTCGCCGGCGGCAGCACGATGCGGTGGCCGGTCTTCCTCGCATACAACGCGGCGGGCGCGGTGACCTGGTGCCTGGCGGTCGCTTCGGCCGGCTATTTTCTGGCCTACAGCTGGGCCACGCTCGAACGCTGGATCGGCCGGACCGGGCTGATCGCGCTCGCCCTCGTCATCGTGGCGGGTATCATCGGATTCATGCGCGCGCGGCGGGATCGTCACTCATGATCGCACTGGCTTCCGGACTCTCGTACCTCGATGTGAATTTCTGCGGCGTGCCCGGCGTGATCGCCTCCGCCGTCCTCCATGGGCCCGGTGGCGTCGCGATCGTCGATCCAGGACCCTCGAGCACGCTGCCGGCGCTGCGAGCCGGCCTCGAGCGAGCGGGCATTTCGATGGCCGACGTCCGAACCCTGCTCCTGACACACATTCATCTCGATCACGCCGGCGCGACAGGCACCCTCGTGCGCGAGAATCCGGCGCTGCGCGTGTACGTGCACGAGAAGGGGGCGCCGCACATGGTCGACCCCACGAAGCTGATCGCGAGCGCGTCGAGGCTGTGGGGTGACGCCATGGATCGGCTGTGGGGCGAGATGCGTCCTGTTCCTGCCGAGTCCCTGACGATCCTTCGCGGAGGCGAGCGGATCGCCGCCGCTGGCCGCGATCTCGATGTCGCCTACACCCCGGGACACGCGTCGCATCACGTCAGCTTTTTCAGCGGCGACACGGGAATCGCCTTTGTCGGCGACACGGCTGGCGTCAGGCTCCAGGCCGGGCGATTCATCCTGCCGCCGACGCCGCCGCCCGACATCGACCTGGAGGCGTGGCGCGACGGGTTTGCCCGCATCAACGCCTGGCATCCCGAGACGCTGTTCGTGACGCATTTCGGTCCGTTCGCACCGGTCGGCCCTCACATGACCGAGATGATGGATCACCTCGATCTCACGAGCGGGCTGGCGAAGGCATCGCTGGAGCGACCCGGCAGCGACGAGGATCGTGAAACGTGGTTCAGCGATGAGATCCGGCGTGAGCTGCGGCGCCGCATGACCGAGTCCGAGGCGCAGGCGTACGAAATCGCGGGACGTTTCGATTTGAACTGGCGCGGGCTGGCGAGGTACTGGCGGAAGAGAGGCTAGTCGTTTGTCGGTCGTCGTTTGTCGTTCGTGGTTCGTCGTTCTCCGTTCGTCGTTTTCGCGGTCTGGAACCACGAACGCCGAACATCGAACGACGAACGACGGATACGGCTAGGCCGTTGCGCGCTGCGGCTCGGCGACGGCGTTGCGCCGGGGATCGACCATCAGGCGAAGCGCCAGGCCCTGCGGCTGTGATGCCGACGGCGGCGAGATGCGGTAGACCGCGCTCAGGATGCGACCCTGCTGAAGCGTCTCGGGCAGCAGCTGGCTCTTGGACGAATCGCGCTCGAGCTGAAACTGCACCAGCCGGAACAGGGGAATCGACACCGGCGAGTCACATTCTACGTACACGCCGAGCGCGCTCACGTTCCGGGTGACGACAGAGGCGAAGCGAGTGGTTCCGCGCTGATCCTTCCACGTGAGCCGGGCCGGCAAGGCAACGGCCCGGCGTTCCGCACCGCGTTTCGGCGAGTCGGTGCGCTTCGGCGGTGTCGGTTCAGTCCAAATGTGCTTCACGTCGGCCCCCAAGGATGAGAAGTGACGACCAACCTACTATCAAGTGTCGAGCCGCGTGCAGTTGTGAGCAGACCGATTATTGGGCTTTGAGGCTAAGTCGCTATGGAGCAGCAATTTAAAAGAAATCACAAAAATTTCCGTCGTCGCGAAAACAGTATACTTGGTATTCACTTAGGCTGGTAACTGAGTATTCAGTATCCAGAAATCGACGGATTCAGGTAGCTGCTACAGCCGCAATCTGGGCACTCTGACAGGGGACGTCGGAGCCGGACGGCCGTCAGTGCGTATCGACTTCCTCCGTTCGGGCGTCGAGTCCCAGCCGTTTGATCTTCAAGTACAGACCCCTTCGGGTGAGACCGAGGGCGCGCGCGGACTCCGAGATGTTGCCGTCCGCTCGGTCCAGGGCCGCCTGGATCAGGTCGCGTTCGACCTGTTCGACCGCGGACGCCAGGTTCGGCACCGACCTCGCCACCCGGATCGTGCCGGATGAGGGCGGCAGCCGGGTGCTGCTGATTTCCGGGGAGAGATGAGCGGGATCGATGGTGCCGCCCGGCGCGCTCAGCGCCACGGCGCGCTGAATCTCGTTCTTCAACTGGCGGACGTTCCCCGGCCACCAGTACTGTGAGAACGCATCCAGCGTTTCCGAGCCGAGATGCACGTCCGGTTTGCCGAGCCGCTCGAGCGCCTCGCGCAGAAAAAACGTGCTGAGGTGCGGAATCTCCTCCCGCCGCTCGCGCAGCGGCGGCACGTGAATCCGTATCACGCTGAGGCGATAGTACAGATCCTCACGAAACTTGCCTTCGGCGACCCGTTGTTCGAGATCCGCATTGGTCGCCGCGAGCACGCGGACATCGACGCGCTGCGGCTTTGTCTCACCGATGGGCATGATCTCGTGCTGCTCGAGAAAGCGCAGCAGCTTGGGCTGCACGTCGAGCGGCAAGTCGCCGATTTCGTCGAGGAAGAGCGTGCCGCCTGATGCCGTGCGAATCAGCCCGGGTTGATCGGTCACGGCTCCGGTGAAACTTCCGCGCCGATGGCCGAACAGCTGGCTGTCGGCAAGATCCCGGCCCGTTGTCGTGCAGTTGTAGGGCAGGAAGGTGCCGGCGCTCCGGTGCGAACCGACGTGAATGGCACGCGACACCAGTTCCTTGCCGGTGCCGCTTTCTCCGGTGATCAGGACGGTGAGATCGTTTCCCTGCAGACGCTGGATCTGTTCGACCACCCGCGTCATCGCCGTGCTGGCGGACAGGAAGCCCGGGAGCAGCGGCTCAAGTGACGGCGCCTCGACGGTGAGGCCCGCAACAGCGACAGGGCGGTCGCGCGCCATGCACAGCGCGAATCCCTGCCGTGCCACGGCCGCAATCATCCGCAGGCGGCGCATCACCGGGTGTCCGATCGGACGCGGCGACGCGATCAATCCAAATCGCGGACCCTCAGCGTCCCGGCCGAGCGGTTCGATGGCGATGACGCCGCGGCCGTATGCGTTGCCGTTGGCGGCTGAGCGCGCCATCATCCGCCCGGTTTCTTCTTCCCAGCCCGCGGTGGCGATCACACGAACGTCTCCACCGGCCAGCCGGACATAGATCACCACGCCGTCGGCGACCGCGGCCTCGAGCAATGATGCCGCGGTCTCTCGCCCGAGCAGATTCGGAAGGGCGGCCGCATCCACGATCCGCCGGACGATGGCATCGTCGGCATCGGCGGGCGAGATGAGGTACTGGCCCGTGCCGACTGACGTCAGCAGCGATTGCGCGACGTGCGTGTCGTCGATGTCGCGCGCGGCGCCGAGCTGTTCGAAGATTTCGAGCGCCTTGTTCAGATGGCGCTCCGCGACGGAGCGAGCACCGGTTTCCGCAACGAGCCGGCCGAGCGCGAGGTGACTGAGTCCCGACTGGTACCGCTCCCCGAGCAGATCGAGCAGCGCCGCGCTCTGCGAGTAGTCGTGATAGGCGTCGGCGCCGCTGTTCAACTTCGCGTGCAGCGAGCCTCGGAGACGCAAGTACTCTCCCCATGCGGCCGGGGCGATCGTGGGATCGAGCATTTCGGCCGCGGCGGCAAGGCGCTGTTCGGCCTCGGGGAGACGATCCGCGGCGACCAAGGCCTCGGCGGCGATGAGCGTGGCCTGCAGCGCGTCGAACGGCGGCGCGCCCGCCTGGAGAATGTCGTCCACGCGCGCGAGCGCGTCGTCGAGCGCTGCACGGCGCAGCGCGAGCCTTGCCCCGAGCACCCGCACCGACCACTCGTACCACTGGCTGGTCTGCCGTCCGTAGGCGCCGAATGCTTCGCTCGCGCGGCCGAGGAAGTCGCTCGCTGTGTCGTAACGCCCACGGATCAGATGAATCTGGGCCAGGGTGTCGAACACAGCTCCCGTCGTCTCGTGGAACTGAATCGGACTGCGCACCTCGAGGGCACGATGCAGGGCCTCTTCCGCCCGGCGGAGATCGCCGAGCCGGACGCAGATTTGGCCGAGCGTGGCGAGCGCCACCGCGAGACCATGTCCGGAGCCGTGCGATTCGTGGAGCGACACGCTCCGCTCGGCCAGCGCGAGCGCCTGCTCGTAACGATGCTGCAGCATCATCACGTTCGCCTGGTTGCCGCAGACCGTCGCCAATACGTCCTCGGCCTGCACGGCAGCAGCAAGCCGCTCGGCATGCCGAAGGGCGACCATGGCTTCTTCGTACCGTCCCAGCTGCGCGAGCGAAATGCTGGACAGCGAATGCACCAGCGCGAGGTGACGCCGATCGCCGGCCGCGTGCAATGCCGACGCAGCTTTGCTGATGTGCTCGCGCACGATCGCGACGTCGCCGACCTGGCGGTAGCACTGACCGAGCTCGTAATGCGCGCGGCCGATGCCGGCCGAGTCGTGCGCGGCCTCTGCCTGCTTCAGCGCGCGCGCGTGCATCGCGATGGCGCGCGATTGATCGCCTCGCGCCGACGCCAGCCGGCCGTGCAGCCGCCAGAGAGTGGAGAGACGGCGTGGTGGAACGGTGTCGCGAAACGTGTCCGGAGGGCGGCCGAGGGCGTTTGCGGCCTGGTCGAGATCGTCCTGCAGCAGCGCCGCTTCGGCGAGCATCGAGCGGACCGTCAGCTCCTCGTCGCGCGTGAGCGACGTGCGCAAGGCCGGCGCGAGCAGTTGAGCGGCCGCGGCGCCGAGGCCGCGCTCGAGCGACGCGCCGGCGCGCGTCAACAGCGACTGCAGGGAAGACGACGGCACGCGGCGAGTATAAACCTTACTTGGCGGAACGAAACGGCCGCCCCCTGGACGCAAGCCTCGCATCGAGGCGCGCCGTGCAGTCGCATTCGCTGCACGCCCACGGCTCGGTCCCGTTCAAGTCGCGGCATCGGCTGCGCGCATGCGCGTCCTGGACTTTCTCGAGCGTGAAGTACGGTTCCCAGTACTCCCGCTCCTCGGCCAGCGGCGTCGGGCAGTAGCAGACCTCCACCCATTGCACGCGGCCGTCGTCCATCTGACGGGCGGCGTCCATGTTGCGAAAATATTCGTCGCCCGCGACCGACCCGCGTCCGAGCGATCCGTCGACGATCGCGTGTTCGAGCGCCTCCGCGCGTCCTGCCTTCACGCGTGCGGTGACGAGGTAACGCATCAGAGCGGCCGCCATTTCCGGCCGATCGACTCGATGAGCCGATCGCCTTCAGCCGGTCCCCACGAACCGGGAACGTACGTCGGCAGCGGCGAGGTTTGCTCGGCCCACCGTTCGAGCACCGGCATCGCCCAGCGCCAGGCGGTTTCGACGGCGTCGCGCCGCATGAAGAGCGTCGGATCGCCGGCCATGACGTCGAGCAGCAGCCGCTCGTACGCTTCGGGCGACGACGCGCCGAACAGCTCGCCATAGTGAAAATCCATCTTCACCGGCTGGACATCGATGCGCGGACCCGGGTGCTTGCAGCTGATTTCGAGCGAGAAGCCCTCGTCGGGCTGGATACGGATCGCCAGGATGTTGGGCTCGAGCCGCTTGTCCGGGTTCGCGTTGAAGAGAATCGGCGGTAGTTCCTTCAGGTGGATCGAGATCTCGCTGGAGCGCTTACGCAGCCGCTTGCCGGTGCGGAGCAGGAACGGGACGCCGTACCACCGCCAGTTGTCGATGAAGATCCGGAGCGCGACGTAAGTCTCAATCCGCGATGTCGGCGCGACACCCGGTTCGGTGGAGTAGCCCGCGTACTGCGCGCGCACGACGTTCGTGTCGATGTCGGCGCCGCGCAGCGGCCGCAGGGACTGCAGGACCTCCAGCTTTTCGTCGCGGATGACATCGCCGTCGAGCGAGTGCGGCGGCTCCATCGCGACCAGCGA
>DASSGK010000381.1:0-2841 GCA_035693505.1 Vicinamibacterales bacterium | reverse complement strand
CCGCCGAACAGGATCGCTTCGGACTCATCGACGGACTGGCCGTCACGGAGCCGAATGCGCAACCGCGCGATGTCTCTTCGCTGCAGATCATGCAAGGCTCGACCGTCATCCAGACGATCGGCAAGCCGTTGTACGACTACTTCACGTTCGCCAACCTCTACCAGCCGTGCGCGGCACTGGCTGTAGGAGCGACGGCGCCTGGATACGCCTTCCTGTTCATACCGAACGCAGCGGGTGCCGCGCAGCGCTGCGCCGGGCTCAGGGCCAAAGGTCTCGTGTCGGGTGATACGCTGGCCGATCAGGCGAGCGATGCGCTCGCGCGGCTGCACGCCTACGGCTGGCTGCCCGATAGCGACGTCCTGCAGGCGACCCATTACCGCTTCGCCAGCAATGCCATCGCGGTCACCTACTCGAACGCGTACGGGCGCTTCAGCGTCGCCGACAACGTCTGCGGATTCAGCTTCGCGAACACCGATGCGTTGGGCAACGTCGCGCCGCAGGCACTGGCACTGCAGGCGAGCATTTTCGCGACCGGCAACGGCGTGCCGCCGACCACGGGCGTCAACATCGTCTACAACGATTCGCTCGGGGGCGCGAAGCTCGATCTGCTGGCGGTCTCGTCCTCGACGGGCAACGCCGATTTCGCGCTCGACGGCGCGATCTGCCACCGCAACCTGGCCGAAGGACGCGACATCGTCACCGGTGCGGCGCTGACGGGAGACGCGAAGCTCGCCTCGGATCGCGTGCGCTCCGGGATCGACGCGGTCGAGCTCACCACGTTCCTCAAGAACACCCCCGCGATCGTCGTCGGGGGCCGCTCCGACGCACTGGTTCCAGTGAACCATTCGGAACGAGCGTATTACGCCAGCAACCAATCGTTCGCTCCGGGCGTGAGCCAGCTTCGCTACATCGAGGTCACGAACGCGCAGCACTTCGATACGTTTCTGCCAGCGGCGCCGTTCCCGGGCTACGACTCGCGCTTCGTGCCGCTGCACGTGTATCTCATCCGGGCGCTCGACTGGATGTACGACCACCTGACGAATGGCAAAGCCCTTCCGCCGTCGCAAGTCGTGCGCACGATCCCGCGCGGCGGGGCGCCGGGTGCCGCACCGCCGATCACCGGCGCCAACGTCCCGCCGATTCAGGCGGCGCCAGCCGCGGGCGATCTGATCACCTTCAGCCACGGGACGTTGCACGTACCCGACTAAGACTAAGGCCCACTCAGGAGGTTCGTGTGAAAGCAAGCACGCGTGCTCTACAGGCGCTGTTAGCCGCCGCGTTGTTCGCCGCCGGCCCGGCGCTTGCGCAGCTCCCTGTGAAGATCGGGGTGCTGACGGACATGTCGAGCCTCTACGCCGACCTCACCGGCCCGGGATCGGTGGTCGCCGCGCAGATGGCGGTCGAGGACTTCGGCGCTGCCGCCAAGGGCCTCAAGGTCGAGATCGTCTCCGCCGATCACCAGAACAAGGCCGACGTCGGGTCGCAGACTGCGCGCCAGTGGTACGACGTCGACAAGGTGGACATGATCACCGACGTCCCGAATTCCGCCGTGGCGCTCGCGGTCAACCAGATCACGCGTGAGAAGGGAAAGGCGTTCATCGCGTCGGGCCCCGCGACTTCCGACCTGACCGGCAAGGCGTGCTCGCCCAACACGGTCCAGTGGACCTACGACACGTGGATGCTCGCGCACGGCACCGGCGGCGCGATCGTTAAGACGGGCGGCGACACCTGGTTCTTCATCACTGCGGACTATGCCTTCGGCGCGGCGCTCGAGCGCGATACCACCGAGGTCGTGAAGGCGTCCGGCGGCAAGGTGCTCGGATCCGTGAAGGCACCGCTCAACACCCAGGACTTCAGCTCCTTCCTGCTCCAGGCGCAGGTCTCGAAGGCGAAGATCATCGGGCTGGCCAACGCCGGCGGCGACACGCGCAACTCCATCAAGCAGGCGGCCGAGTTCGGCATCGTCAAGGGCGGGCAGAACCTGGCAGGGCTCCTGGTGTTTCTCACCGACGTGCACGCGCTGGGGCTCAATGCCGCGCAGGGACTGGTCCTGACCGAAACCTTCTATTGGGACCTGAACGACCAGACCCGGGCCTTCGCCAAGCGGTTCGCGGAGCGCAACAAGGGCATCTACCCGACCATGATCCACGCCGGGGTCTACGCGGGCGTGATGCACTACCTCAACGCGGTGGAGGCGCTGAAGAGCACCGACGGCACCACGGTGATCGCCAGGATGAAGGAGATGCCGACCGACGATCCGCTCTTCGGCAAGGGAACGATTCGCCCCGACGGGCGCAAGATCCATCCGGCGTACCTGTTCGAGGTGAAGAAGCCGTCCGAATCGAAGTACTCCTGGGACTATTACAAGCTTCGCGCGACGATTCCGGCAGAGCAGGCGTTCCGCCCGCTGGCCGAGGGCGATTGCCCGCTCGCGAAGAAGTGAGCATGTCCCAGGCTGCGAGGAAGCTGGACGGGAGGGTTGCGCTCGTCACGGGATCGGGCCGGGGCATCGGCCGCGCCATCGCGCTGAAGCTCGCAAGCGAAGGCGCGAGCGTGGTCGTGAACGATCTCGACGCCGATCCTGCCGAGGAGACGGCGCGCGAAGTCCAGCGCCACGGTGTCGAAGCCGTGACCGTCGTTGGCGATATCACTCGAGCAGGCTTCGCCGAGCGGTTCGTGGCGAGCGCGGTTGAACTCGGCGGCATCGACATCATCGTCAACAACGCGGGCTATCCCTGGGACAACGTGATCCAGAAGATGACCGACGAGCAGTGGCTCGCGATGCTCGATATCCACCTGACCGCTCCGTTTCGCATTCTGCGCGCTGCGGCCGAGTTCATC
>DASSGK010000380.1:0-3733 GCA_035693505.1 Vicinamibacterales bacterium | reverse complement strand
TGACCGGCGTCGGCGTGACGCCGTCGTCGCGCTGGATGACCGCGTTGACACCGTTGGCGGTGAGGACCTCCAGGGCGGTCCGCTGCGCCGGCGCGGAGAGGGCGTGCGTGTCCTTGCCCATGTAGAGCGGGCCGTCGATGCGCTGGCTTCGCCGGTAGTCGCAGATCGCCTGCGTGATCGCCGCGATGTGCGCCTCGGTGAACGAGCCGCGGAACGGTGAGCCACGATGGCCGCTCGTGCCGAAGCTGACGACCTGCGTCGGATCATCCATCTCCGGCTTGCGGTCGTAGTACTCGCGCTCGAGCCGCGCGAGATCGACGAGCATGGATTTCGACGCCGGCTTACCGGCCAGCGGTGAAATCGCCCCGGCCTCCTTCATGTCGTGGATCATCGCCGGCTCCATCACGACACCACACACGGCTTCGCGTGCCAGATCTCGGACGCGTACTCGGCGATCGTGCGATCGCTGGAGAATTTGCCGGAGCCGGCGACGTTCAGGATCGCCTTACGCGCCCATGCTGCGCGATCCGCATAGAGTGTGGCGAGCTTGGTGTCGGCCTCGAGGTAGGACGCCAGATCAGCGAGGTGCATGTAATGGTCGCCGTGCGTGAGGAGCGTGTCGCGCAGCGGCGCGAACACGCCAGGCTCATTGGCGCTGAAGTGATCGGAGAAGATCAGGTCCAGCGCCTCGCGGACCTCCGGCTGGTTGTCGTAGTGCCAGCGCGGGTTGTACCAGCTGCGGCTGTCGGCGACCTGTTCCGCGGTGAGGCCGAAGAGAAAGAAGTTCTCCTCGCCGGCTTCCTGCGCCATCTCGATGGTGGCGCCGTCGCGCGTGCCGATCGTGAGGGCGCCGTTCATCATGAACTTCATGTTGCTGGTGCCGCTGGCTTCGTAACCCGCCGTCGAGATCTGGTTCGAGACGTCGCTCGCGGGAATGAGTCGTTCCGCAAGTGACACGTTGTATTCGGGCAGGAACAAAATCTTAAGGCGCCCCCGCGCCACTGGGTCGGCGTCGATCGTCTCGGCCAGGTTGTTCAGGAATTTGATGATCAGCTTGGCCAGCTGGTAGGCGGCCGCCGCCTTGCCGGCGAACAGGAACGTCCGCGGCGTCGTGGACAGGCCCGGGTTTTTCCGCAATCGGTTGTAGAGCACCACGATGCGCAACGCATTGAGCAGCTGGCGCTTGTACTCGTGGATGCGCTTGACCTGGCTGTCGAAGATGGTGTCCGGATCGATCGTAATCCCGGAGCTCGTGCGCAGCCAGTCGGCGAACGCCGCCTTGGCGGAGCGCTTCGCGGCCAGGAACGCATCGCGGAAGCCCCGGTCGTCGGCGAAGCGCTTCAGCTTCGTCAGCTGGTCGAGATCGGTGATCCATCCGCTGCCGATCGCCTCGGTGATGATGCGGGCCAGCGCCGGGTTCGCCAGCAGCAGCCAGCGGCGCGGAGTGACGCCGTTCGTCTTGTTGCTGAAGCGCTCGGGGAACATCTCGGCCAGGTCTGGGACCGTGATCGAGCGCAACAGCGCGGAGTGAATCGCGGCGACCCCGTTCGTGCTGTGCGAGCCCACGATGGCGAGATTCGCCATGCGCACGTGCTTCTCCGGGCCTTCCTCGATCAGGCTCGTCCGCGCGGCGCGGCCGTCGTCACCGGGAAATCGGCGTCGCACGTCGTCGAGCAGGCGGCGGTTGATCTCGTACACGAGCTCGAGGTGCCGCGGCAGGAGTAGCTCGAACCAGGCGAGCGGCCATTTTTCGAGCGCCTCGGGCAGCAGCGTGTGATTCGTGTACGCGAGCGTTCGCCGCGTGAGTTCCCAGGCCTCATCCCATCCGAGATGCGCGTCGTCGAGCAAGATTCTCAATAATTCGGGGACCGCGACCGCCGGATGCGTATCGTTGAGCTGGATCGCCGCTCGCTCGGGGAGCAGGCTCCACTCCGAATTGCTGCGTCGGAATCGCCGGATCAGATCGGCCAGCGAGCACGCGACGAGAAAGTACTCCTGCACGAACCGCAGCTGCTGGCCACGCGCGGTCGAGTCGTCGGGATAGAGGACCCGCGTCAGCGACTTCGCGGCCAGCGTCCCGGCCAGCGCGTTCACGAACTCGCCGTGGCTGAATGCCTGGAAATCGAAGAAATACGGGGCGGACGCCGCCCACAGGCGCAGCGTGTTGATCGTCTTGCCGCCGTAGCCGACGACGGGTCGATCGTACGGAATACCGATCAGGGTCGATGGCCGCCCGGGAATCGGCGTCAGCGTTCCGTTTCGAAGCTCGACCGAAGAGTTCAGCTTCACTTCGACTTTTTCGTCCGGCCGAACGATCTCCCAGGGATCGGGACGGCGCAGCCAGTTGTCCCCCTGCTCGTGCTGCCAGCCATTCTCGATCGATTGTCGGAACATTCCGTACTCGTACCGGAGCCCATACCCCATGGCCGGCAGCTGCATGGTGGCCATCGAGTCGAGAAAGCACGCGGCCAGACGTCCCAGGCCTCCATTGCCGAGCCCCGCGTCGGGCTCCTCTTCGAGCAGCCCGAGCCAGTCGAGACCGGTCTGCTTGACCTTGTCGTCCACGATCGGACTGAGCAGGAGGTTTGTGATGTTGTTGCTCAGCGAGCGGCCGATCAGAAACTCCATCGAGAGGTAATAGATGCGCTTGGGGTTCACGCGATCGTAGGTCTGCTCCGTGCGCACCCAGCGCTGCGACAGCACGTCGCGGACGGAGTGGGCGAAGGCCTCGTAACGCTCACGCGCCGTGGCCGCCGCCGGATCGATCACGTTGTCGAAGAACAGGTGCCGCTCGTACAGCGCGTCCGGGCTGCCCGTGAGATCGATCGGGCCGCATCCGTATTGCCGCCGCAACGCGGCCATCGTGTCCGAGGAAGACGTGTGTGCGCTCATCGCCGTGCTTTCTCCCGACGCACGCGCACCGGGGCGGGGCTGACGGGTGGTTCGTGGGGCATCTCGTTCCAGAGGTGGATCACCGGATCGGAATGATCGTGCTCGTACCCCAGCGCGCTGAGGCTGGCCGTGCCCAGATAGAAGTACCTGCCCGCTCCGGGCGGCAGGCCGAGCCAGCGCGCGCCGAACACGCGAAGAAAGTGCCCGCTGGAGAAGAGCAGCGTGTTTCCCTCGATGGCCCGCACCCGACGGATGACGCGGTCGGCTCGAGCCCCGATCTCCTCTGGCGACTCCCCTCCCGGGACGCCATCGCGAAACAGCTCCCAGTCCGGGCGCTCGGCGTGGATGTCGGCGCTGGTGCGGCCTTCGTACGCGCCGTAGTTCCATTCCATGAGATCGGGCTCGATCTCCGCCGCGGCGCTAAAGCCGGCGAGCTCACAGGTCCGGACGGCCCGCTGCAGCGGGCTCGTGAGCACGGCCGCAAACGTCAATCCCTGGAGCCTCTGCCCCAGCCGTGTGGCCTCGGCTTCGCCTTGAGGGGTGAGCGGCAGGTCAGTCCGTCCCGTGTGCTGATGCGAAATCGTCCAGGCCGTCTCGCCGTGCCGTGCAAGATATACGACTGGCAGCCTGTCGCTCATCAACTGCTCCCTCCCATTTCCACTTTTGACGCCGCGTCGTGTACCCCAGGTTTCGCGCCAGATCGCGACTCGTGGTAATTCACGATCAAGCGCGCGCCCCGCTGTCCGGTCAGGTAAGTCCACACCCATTGCACGAAAACGCTGACGCGAAGGCTGGACTGCGCCAGGAATTGGAGATGCACGGCGGCCCATGCCATCCACGC
>DASSGK010000379.1:0-17015 GCA_035693505.1 Vicinamibacterales bacterium | reverse complement strand
CCAGCGAATCTTCTTGCCCTCGTCGATGCGGCGAGGATTGTAGCGAACCGGGACCTCGACAATACGTCGGCCGGCCAGGAGGAACTTCGCGGTCAGCTCCGGCTCGAAGTCGAAGCCGACACATCGAAGGCGGACGCCCTCGAGCGACTCGCGACGGAACACCTTGTAGGCCGTTTCCATGTCGGTGAGCCTGGCCCTGAACAGCAGATTCGTGAGAGAAGTCAGCAGCTGGTTGCCGATGCGCGCGCGCAACGACACGCGCGAGCTCGGCGTGAGAAATCGCGAGCCATAGACGACGTCCGAGCGCCCGGCCAGCAGCGGCTCGAGCAGCCCGCTGTACTCCTCGGGATCGAGCTCGAGATCGGCGTCCTGGATCAGGATGATGTCGCCGGTCGCATACTTCAACCCGACGCGCACCGCCGCGCCCTTGCCGACGTTGATCGGGTTGTCGTACACGCGGATGCGCGGATCGGTGACCCAGTGGCTGGCTTCGATCGCCCTCGCGGTTCCGTCGCTCGATCCGTCGTTGGCGATGATGATCTCTTTCTCGATGTCGCCGATGTCGACAGCGCGCACGCGATCGACAACTTGGCTGATGGTCTGCGCTTCGTTGTAGACCGGGATGATAACTGTGAGCTTCACCGCTATGATGCTCTGAGATGCGGGAGTCGTGCACACGCACGGCCGGAAACCGGGTGATCGTCGGCGCGGCGTGCGTCGCGTCGCTCGGTCTCGGGCTGTTCTTTATTTTTGTCTGGAGTCCGCAGCCCTGGGGCTGGGAGGGCTTCGATCACTATCACGAGCTGGCGCTGGAAGTCGCACGGGGCCGCCCTTTTCCGACGATGGAAGTGCCGTGGGGCTACGCGTATTTCCTGGCTTTTTTCTATCGGTTGTTCGGCGATCATCCGTGGGTCCCGCTCGTCGTCCAGGCGGCGTTGAACGCGGCGATACCTGCGCTGGTATTCCGCTTCGCGACAGCCCGCGTCGATCGCTCGACCGCAATCGTTGCCGCGGTGCTGACCGGACTCTTCTCGTTCAACACGGTATACGCCTCGACCCAATCGTCCGACGCCGTGTGTACCTGCCTGTTCATGGTGGCCATCGTCGCCTTCGACACGGCAAGGAATCGCGAGTCCGCTCGATGGTTCGCCTTCGTTGGCCTGGTGTCGGGCATCGTTCCGCAGTTTAGACCGAACCTGATTCTCCTGCCGCCGCTTCTCGGAGCCTTCGCGGTGTGGGAACACCCGACTGCGCGCCGCGCCGCCCGGGTCGCCTTGCTGCTGCTGTGCGCTGCCGGCGCGCTGCTGCCGTGGACGGTGCGCAACTATCGACTCACCGGTCTGTTGCTGCCAACGAGCGTCCACGGTGGCGTGCAACTCTGGTACGGCACGCTCCAAACGGGCCCGTACCTTCAGAGTCGGGCCTACAACCCGCGGACGCTGTTCGAAGCCCCGGCGTTCGAGTACACCAGCCTGGAAACCGTGCCGATCATCGTCGAGGCGCAGGTCAATTGCACGGAAGAGCCGCTCGTCGACGTCGCGCTGGAGTACTGGTCTGACTTCGCCTCGAATGTCGTGCGTGTGACGGCGGTCCGCACCGAAGGCCGCCATTACACGTTCGAGATTCCGGCCTCGTCGCGTGATGCGGCCTTCTACTACTACTTCGTCACCACATGGGCGGGGCCGGAGGGACGCACGGTCCGCACGACACCGACGGACGGTGCGCGTGCGCCATTCGTCTACTTCGTCAGCGGACGCCATCTCGAGGACCTCGATCTCCACGGCGATTTGCTCGACGTGTTCGACGTCGTGCGCTTCATGCGGCACGCCGCTTGGAACGAACCGCTTCCGCTCGCCGAACGACTCCGTGTTGCCGGAGCCACGGACGCGCAAACCGCGGTCGCGATCCTGATGCGCCCGTACTTCCAGGACGAAGCCGGTGAGATTGTCAGGGTTGACTACAACGCTGAACGGGCGCGCCTGACCTTCACGGACGGCTCTACGCTTGACGTGCCCCGGCGCTGGTCGGGACTGCTGACCGACGTGGCGATCACGGAAGGCGCTGCCTCGACGCTGATGACGTCGCGGATCTCCCTGCGCAGCCTGGCATCGTCAGGCCGTCAGCGATCGCAGACGGCGTCGGCCTGTACCCAGGTCGGAGATATCGCGGTGAACCAGGTGTTCTACCGCAAAGAGCCGCAGATGATGCGGCGGTACCTGGCCCTTGCCCTCGACAACATCCGGCGCGATCCGGCCGGCTTCGTCCGCGCGTCGGCTTATCGGGCGGTGCGGCTGTTCGTGATCCAGGGCACGTCGGACCGGTTGACGACGCAACAGTTCCACCAGAGCGGCAGGGCGTATCTCGCCGGCGAGGCGGTCTCGGTCGGCTTCCTCGGCCTGTTCGGCCTCGGGGCGATCGTCGCGTGGCGGCGCCGACTCCAATTCGGGCTGCCGCTGCTGCTCGTGGTGTACATCCCGGCGACGCTTGCGCCGGTGCTGACCAACATGCGGTACACCGTGACGGTCCAACCGCTGATGTTCATGTTCGTGGCGATTGCGATCACTGCGATCCGGCGCTCTGCGGGCGAGCCTCCTGCACGGCCGGTGCCCGCTGCAGGATGATCGCAGAGCGCGCACCGGCGATGTCGTTGATGGATGCCTCGACGGTGCATTTCTCCGGTCCCAGCAGCGCCGGTATGCGGGGATCGTTTGGATAGAGGACCAGCAGACTTCCCGGCGTGACGCTCCGGACGTCGAGATTAGCCGCGGCAAAAAGGCTCGTGCGCTGAAGCAGGTCCGGCCGCTGATGCTTGACGAGATAGAACCGCCATCGCGCGGCAACGTCGTCCAGGTCCTCGCTGAGATAGATCGGCGCCCCGGATTTCGAACTGGCGGCGATCAGATGCTCGGCGACACCGCGGAAATTGACCGGGTCGAACCAGTACGCGGACCGGATCCGATAGTCATTGAAATAGTCCTGACAAAAGTAGGCGAACTGGACGGGCACGGTGAGCAGCAGGAACACGCCGGCCAGGCGGACCGCACGAAGCTGATGCCGCAACACGAAGACGGCGCCGAGCGTGGCGATTAACGTCGCGAAGGGCAGGACAACAAGCTCCCGCTGAATCGCGTAGCGTTCTCCCAGGAGCGTCGCGGGCACCGGTGCGACGGCAAGTCCTCCCAGGACGATGATGCCCATGGCGCTGGACTTGCGGCGCCAGCACTCTTTCAGCCCGCAGATCAGGAACGCGCTGAGCGGCAACAGAAAGACGCCCACCTTGCGCGTCGCCATTGTGAGATTCGAGCCGCCTGCGAAAAACAGGTAGGCGGGGTTGAAGTAGTCCCAGTAGACGGAGACGCGTGCGAACAAATCGTTGCGCGCGAAAGCGGCCTTCAGCCCCTGAAGCATCGACAGGTGGCGCGCGTCGTACACGTTGTAGCGACCGATCGTGTCTCGCCACATCTCCGGGTGAAATCCGAGCCATACCGCCGCGACCAGCACCGGACAGACGAACCCCAGCGTGGCAGCGATAATCTGCGGCGCCGCGTTGGCGGCCGCTCGACGCTGCGCAATCCACGTCAACAGCAGAAGCAGCGGCATCGTGACCCACGAGGCGATATAGCTGTAGAACCCGACACCCAGGATGGCCCCTGCCGCGAATGCCAGCCAGCGGCTCCCGGTTTGAAGCGACGCCGTCAGGCACCACAACCATGCGAGCGCAAATGGGATGGGCCAGACGTAGTCGAGCGCCTGGCGACTGAAGATCATGTGCGCGGGCGAGAACGCCAGCAGGAGCGCGGCCAGGATGGCCGGCCGCCGGTCGCCGAGCACGCGGCAGGCCGCTCCATAGATCAGAAAGACATCGAGGATGCCAATGACGACGGACGGCATGCGCGCGGACTGCTCGGTGAACGGTGCGATCCGGAATCCGACAGCCATCGCGTAGAACAGGAGCGGCTGGTACCACCTCGCGCCACCGTCGCCGGACGCCAGGGTCTCCGGCATGTGAAAGAACAGCGGCAGGCGATTCCCCGCGAGATCGCGGCCGGTCGTGGCGAGTGACCAGGCGCCGGTCGCGAAGCGCGCCTCGTCGCCGCCGATGTAGGCAGGAGCGGTTCCCAGCGCATGGAAGTACACCACCGACGTCGCCAACAGCACCACGATGATCGGCCATCGCGTGTTCACTCTCGTCAAGAGTGCCGCGAACTCGCCGACCGCTCTTGTCGTTCGGCGGAATTCGTCCCGAACGGCCGGGCCAGCAGCCATTTGACGCCGTACGTCGCCACGACAGCCGCGAACGGAGTGAGGAACAGGATTCGCCGCGGCGTGGGAGCTTCGGCCGTGAGCGACGCCGCGAACGGCGCGGCGAGAAAGCCACCGAGCGCGACGCGCGCAAACACGGTGTCCTCGCACGACAGGATCTGGTACAAGCCGGCCGGGAGGAGCACGGCCATCGGAAACAGGAGCACCCGGCCGGTCAAAAAGAGAAAGGCCGGATTGAAATAGTCGTAGTACACCTCCGAGCGCGCGGTCAACCCGATCCAACTCGCCATCTCGCGTAGACCCTGCCGCAAGTTGAACCGGTCTGCATCGTAGAGATGGAAGGTGGTCACCGTGTGATGCAATGCGTCTGGATGACGGGCAAGAAAGACCGCGAAAGGAATCAGCGCAACGGCAAAGGCCGCAACCATCACACCGAGCCGCCGCGCCGAGAGCGCGCGTGCGTGGACCGCGGCGCCAATCGTAATCAGGAGGAAGAGGGGCATCATCACGACGGACGCGTACGACGTATAAATCGCCGCTCCGAGACAGGCTCCCGCGACGGCAGGCCAGGCAGCAAATCCATCGGATTGCGCACGCGAAACGGCCAAGAGCCAGCCGGTGATGAACGGCAAGACAATGAGCGACGCGGGCTCGCTCCGAGCTTGCATCCACAACAGCGGTGTCAGGAGGAAGAGCGTCGCCGCGACGAAGCCGGCCGATCGCCCGGACGAGAGTATCCCGCTGGCCGCCAAGGCGATCGTTCCGGCGGCAACGGCGATCGCCACGACAGCGACGGGGTTCATCCGGCGGCCAAAGGCTCGCGAGGTGGGCGTGGTGAAATCGGTGCGGGCAGGAGTAGAGGCGGCCGCTCTTCGTCAGCCGGACGGGTCAACGGGCTGTGCCAGCAATGACGGGAGGACGGAATCGCGCAGGAAGTCGAACAGCACATCGGCTTTGACGGCGTTCGAGTTGCCGAGCGAGTGGCCGGCGGCGTTCGGCATCTGGGACGGGCGCATATGAAGGAATGCGTCGAACGAGCTCACCGCCGGCGTGCCGTCAGCGAGGATCTTCAGGTAAAACGCGTCGACCGCCTTCGACCCGCCGTCATAGAAGAGATCGGTGGCATCGGTGTCGTGACAGATCGGCGGCGCGTCGTTCGCAAAAAAGACGACGTGATACCGGCCGTCTCTGGCCAGACGCTGAAAACCCCGCACCGCTTCGAGCCACGCCGGAAAGCCCGGATCGCGCTCGATGGCTGGAACCGTGTCCGGATTCGGTGTCATGCCATACACGCAGTTGACTTGGCGTACCTCGTCGTCTGTGAGCCGCTCGTACGGCGTCAGCCGCTGTTCCGGTGCGGCGGTCGCGTCGACGTTCGCCAGCAGTGCTTCCTCGGTGCCGAGATGTTCCAGCCGCCGCCGATCGTCGACGGATCCCGACTGCTTCCAGGCCAGGGTCAAATAGATCCGCTTGTACAGCTCGAACGAGTACAGGTGGCGACGCACGACTGACAGGACACGAACCGCGGCCTTGCGGATGATGCCCGGCGACGCGACGGGCCGGTTCCCTATGAGGTCGTTGTCGAAGAACCCGACGACGACCAGATCCGGGCGGAATCGATCGCCGACCTCGAGCAGGTGCGCAAGCTCCTGACTCGTGTTGTAGCCCGGCACCCCGGCGTTCCAGACCTGCCAGTCGACCGACGGCCGCCAGGCTTTGAGCCGCTGCTCGAGGAGATAGGGATAGGTGTGCTCGTAGACGGATCCGTGCCCGAACGTGACGGAGTCTCCGAGAACGAGAATGCGGAAGGTATTCGCGTGCTTCGCCAGATCGTACTCGCGAGGGTCACGCAGTTCGAGCCGGTTGACGTGCACCGGCACACCGGCAAACCATCCGTCGTACCCGGCGGCAAGACGCTGACCGCGGACGGCATCCGAGAGGAAAAACCCAGGCGTCCCCTTTCGAGGATCCCACGACACGCGCACCCACAGCTCGACGAGGAGCGCGGCGGCGAGGATCGCGATGCCAAGCGCGGGAACGCTGATCGTGATCAGCCGGCCCCAGCGGCCTCTGGTTAGAGCCACCCGCGCCGCCAGTAGCCGAGAATCGCCACGTATTCCTGAAGGATGCCGCGGACCTGATCGAACGTCGCGCCCCGTCCATGATCGTAAAACTGACTCTGCGGCACGGGCGCCGGGATCACATCGATGTCCGGCGCCTGCTTCCGCCAGACGAGGACCGCTCGCCGCATGTGATACGGCGAACTGACCAGCAGAATACGCCGCCACCGGTGATCTCGAAGAATCTCGTCGACGTACCGGACATTCTCGTACGTGTTGGTCGCCCGTTCGTCCATCGCGATCGCCGAGGACGGCACGCCCTGATCGATCGCGAGGGTACGCATCGACTGCGCCTCGTGAAAGCTGTACACGAAGCCCGAGGACAGCACGAGATACGGCGCGTAGCCGCCGCGATACAAGTCGATCGCCTGCTTGAGCCGCTCCTGGGCGCCGCCTCCGGCGCGGCCCGACTCGCCGACGCCGCCTGCGAACACGACGATCGCGTCGGCGCTGCGCGGTTGCTCGTTCAGCTTCAAAGGAGCCGCGCACCACCACACGAAGTTGGTCTGGAAAACCAGCAAGTACAGCACGACGAGGGCCGCGATCGCCCGTCCGGCACGGCCCCGCGTCCGGTGGTAAGCGCGAAGGAGCGCCGTGTCCCACCGCTGCTCGGTCGCCGCCCGCCGCGCCAACCCCTCGTCGATCAGCGTCTGCATCGCGGCGATTCGACTCGACCAGCTGTTGGCGTGTGCCACTTCGATTCGATGCGACACCTCGCCGGCACTCGAGCCACGGATCGCGTTCGAGATCGCGTCCGCGAACGCGTCGGGCCCGCTTGCCACGGACACGACCTCTCCATGTTCCCGGTTGAACCGGCGAATTTCCGGAAGATCGGTCGCGACGACCGGGATCCCCATCACCAGATATTCGTTCAACTTGGTCGGGTACACGTTCGCCGTGTACTCCGACAGCTTGTAGGGGACGATGCCAACGCCGAATCCCCGGATGTAGCGCGCGAGCTCTGCGTGCGGCCGCTGACCGAACAGACGGATGTTGGGCTGGTGTTCCAGCAACGACACATCCGTCTGCGCCGGTCCGATCATCGCGAACGTCGCATCGGGCAGACGCCGGGCGACTGCCACCAGCAGCTCCTGATCCACCCATTGATGCAACCCGCCCACGTAACCCACCACAGGACGGGTGAGCGACTGCAAATCGTCCGGAAGGGGCGGCGACTCCGCCCGGATCGCATCGAACCGCGCGAAGTTCACTCCGAACGGAAACAGGTGGACGTGGTCGGTGAATTCGGCGGCCCGCGATCGCAGGCGTTCAGAAGTCACAAACACCAGGTCGGCCTCGCGAAACAGGCGCTGCTCGCTCGCGACAATCCGTTTGGCGCCCGGCGAACTGGAGACAAAATCGTCGATGCAGTAGTAAATCGTCAGCTGCGAATCGAGTTCACGGATGAGATCCAGGGCGAGGGGCGTCGGCAGGAACGTCCAGACAATCGGACGGTACAATCCGGTCGCCCGCATCCAACCTTTGAGCGCTCGCGCCAGCAGCCACCGGTTAACCCAGCGCGCAAC
Source organism: Vicinamibacterales bacterium (assembly GCA_035693505.1). Lineage (GTDB taxonomy): Bacteria > Acidobacteriota > Vicinamibacteria > Vicinamibacterales > CAVVIG01 > CAVQFC01. The sequence continues at coordinate 9,106 of DASSGK010000379.1, read as the reverse complement.
CCGCGAATATGGCAGGGGGACGACCAGTGGTGAGAACACGAACAGGTTCGGTCGCTCCTGCCTGAACCCTTTCGTACCACGCCACCAGTTCTTGAAGCGCTGCCGCACGCGCGGCAGATCGCGCATTTGCGGCGCGCGAACGCCCGTGTTCTCGAGAAAGAGGACACGATGCCCCTGCGCCGCGAACGTCGACATGATCTCCTGGTGCCCCTGCCAGATGAAATCCCAATCGATCGACGAAACGCAGACGATATCGGGCTTTCTCTCCATGAGGGACGTTACGGTCTCTGCCTGTCGAGGGTGTCTGCCGGCAGGGCGCCGGCGATCGCCTGCGCCAGCATCTCGTACCCTTGCTCACTTCGAAAATGCACGTCGTCGGTGAACAACGCCGTCGAGACGCCTTTATAGATCGGCCGTGCATCGAGAAAGCCGACGCCGTCGTCACGGGAGAGATTGGCAAGTGCGACCGCGGCGTGATCGTAGAGCGCGCGCATGGCGGTGTCTCGATAGGCGTACGCGGTGAAGGCGCGCTCCTCCGGCGCCAGAGGTTCTTTGAAGCTCACGAACGGCTGCAGCACCATCAACCGTGCTGCGCCGAGACCCCGCGCGACGATGTTAATCGAATGCAGGGCGCTGGCATAGACCGGGATCGCGTCTGCGTACATCGTCCAGTCGCCGACAGTCCGGTGTGCGCGGGTCCGGACGAGACCGTTGTAGGCCTGCGACTGCGACAGCAGCCAGGCGAGAGGCGCGAGCAGCGGGCTCGTGAGATAAGTGCGATAGGTCTCGTCCAGAAAAAACCGCCCGGGCGCCGGCACCCGCAACCGGTGCTCGAGATCGTTCTGCCCATCGAGGGAGACGACAGCGACGGGGCGTATCGATGGCCCCCACACCGACGCGACGACAGCCTCCTGGCGCGCCTCGTAGCCGCCGAATGCAGCGTTGACGACCCGGACGGGTCGGCCAAAGGTCTTGCGCATCGCCGCTTCGAGAATCCGGGGTGCAAACCCTTCGGCGGTCGACCCGCCGACCAGCAGGATCGCCGGCAGGCCATCCCGCGGCACCGCGGCAATCCGCGCATCCCACCCGGGGCCGTACATCACGAACGGCTCGTAATCGAGGTTGAGCGTCCTCTCCTGGAGTCCGGCGGTGGACGAACCGCGGAGCAGGAAGACCAGTGCGCGCGCCGAAATTTCGATTGTGGCCAGCAGGACGGCGAGCACGGCCACGTTGATCAATACGGTTCGCGCTCTCACGAGGGAAGGCTCACGGGAATCTTCGACTGGCACCCGTTACGATTGCGCGAGTTCCCGATAGGCGGCGAGCCACGAGGGAGCGACCTTTTCAATCGAATAGCGCTCGAGCACGGCGGCGCGAGCCGATGCTCCGAGGCGTGCGGCCAGGCCCTTGTCGGTCAAGAGACGCGCGAGCGCACGTTCAAAACCGATCTCGTCGTCCGGCGCCACAAGAAGCCCGGACGAATGATCGTCGATAAGGACGTCCGTCGATCCCTCGAGGCGGGACGCCACGCACGCCAGGCCGGACGACATTGCCTCGATCAGGGCGATCGGCAGCCCTTCGCGTACCGACGGCAGCACGAATAGATCCGCGGCTCGAAAGTAGCGCTCGATTGCGCTGGTGGCTTCGACGAGGAAAATGCGATCGGCAAGGCGGTCGCGGGCCGCCCACTCGCGGATGGCCGGCGCCAGCGTCGTGTCGACCTCGCCGTGAACGGCGCGCGTGGCACCAATCATCACGAGGCCGGAACCCTGCCGATCGCGCGCGTCGGCTGCCCAGGCGCGATACATGGCATCGGGCCGCTTGTCGCGAGAGAAGTACCCGACAAACAGCACGAGCTGAAGATCCAACGGCAGGCCGAGCTCGCGTCGCAGCGCCTCGCGTTCGCCGCCGACCGGAGGCCGGAAGCGATCCGTCTCCACCGCATTGCGAACCTGGCGAAGGCGCGATTCCGGCAGTCCGCCAGCCAGATACCCACGCGACAGCCCCGGACTCACGCTCAGATAGAGATCGGCGTGGCAATACGCCCAATAGGCAGCGCGCCCGGTTTCTTTGACCGTGAGCGGCTCGTCCTGGACGCCGGTCTGAAGCGTGAGCACGAAGCGTTTCCGGAACAGGCGGCTGAGCGCCACGAGCAGGACGGCCTTGCCTGAAAAACCGTGCAGGTTGACGATGTCGATTCGGGATGCGAGCGCGACAAACGCCGATACGAGCCGTGCCGCGGCGGTCACCCGCGACGCGACGCTCTCCACGTCCACGTGTATTCGACGGATCGCGACGCCGTCTTCTTCCGTGCGCGCGGGAAGCGACGGATCTGCCGACGTCGTCAACACGGCGAAGTCGGCGTCGCCGCGAAGCGCCCGCACGAGGGCGCGTGCCTGCAGTCCCCCGCCGCTCGTTTCCGGAAAATACGCGCCTGTCACCATCAGCACACGCGGCTTCACGCGCACCGCTCGAGGATGTTCGCGAAGGCGCGGGTCGTGGTGCGGATGTCGTATCGCGCGGCGACCGCGTCGAACGAAGGCGGGACCGCAAGCTCCCCCCCGCGCTTCTTCGCGATCAGCATTTCGATCGCCGATGCGATTTCCGTCTCATTGTCGGGAGGCGCCATTGGCTGGTCGAGCAGCCGCAGCAGATCGGCGGTCGCGCCGGCGCGAGGCGTGAGGCCAAGGATCGGCTTGCCCATCGGAAGGTAGTCGATCAGCTTGCTCGGCAGGAAGAGGCTGTCGTCCGCCGGCGCGTCGATGACCAGCAGGACATCGCTGGAGGCGGCAATCTGTTCGCTCTCGGCGAACGGCACGCGGCCGGAGAACGCAACCACGTCACCGAGACCAAGGTTTGATGCGAGACGAACGTGTGACGGTACGGGAGTCCCGACGAACGTGACGTGCAGATCGCGCGCGAGCGGCCGCCTTTGCATCAGCATGGCGAGCGCGCGGAGCAACGGCTCCGGCGTGCGGATACCCTCGTAAAACCTTCCCGTATAGACCAGCCGCAGGGGCCCTTCCAACGACTGCGCGACACGCGGTTGACGTTGAGCGGGATCGAACCCGTGCGGCACCACGTGAACCTTGGCCCGCCACTCGTCGGGATACTTGCGCATCACGCGATCGGCCGTCTGTGAATTGACGAAGATGACGGCGGTCGCCTGCCGCACGACCTCCGACTCCATGCGCTGCCAGATTCGCCGCTGCCATGCCTGTCCGCGCAGGTAAGGGCTGTCAACCCACGGATCGCTGAAATGAGCCACCCATGGCAGGCCGGTGATCCGGTGGACGCGCAGGCCGATCAGATGATCCGACCAGGGCTGCGCAAATGAGACCAGTACGTCGAACGGCCGTTCGGCCGCCAGCTGCAGCGCCGCGCGTGACGCCCGCCGGATCCAGACCCATTTCTCGTCCGGCAGCAGCTTGATCGGCGGCACCACGCGCCAGAGCGCCCTGAACAGCAGGCGTTCTTCGAGCGACGGTACGTGGACGAGCGTGACTCCGGCCGGCGCGCGCAGCCGGGCTGCCAGTTCCAAATCCTGGTGGTAGCGCCGCGAGCGTGGCCCGAAGCACACCGCCGTCGATTCCCAGCCGAGTTCGAACAGTTCGTTGAGCGTGCGGCTCACTTGTACGGCGCGGGGCCCCGACATCGGCGGCATATCCCAGCTGATCGCCAGGAGCCGTCTGGTCACGCGGCGCTGGCCTGGACGCGCGCGGCCAGCGCATCGAGCGTTCGCCGGACATGCGCGCGCCAGGTGTGGTGCGCGAGGACCTCCTGCCGCGCCGCCGCACCGAGCGTGGAGCGCAAGACCGGGTCGGTCACGAGGCGGTACAGGCCCGCCGCCAGCGCGCCAGTGTCACCCGGAGGCACCAGCCACGCCGTTTCGCCGTGGCGCAGCACGTCGCCAATCTGATCGAGGTTCGAGGCGACGATCCCTTTACCCATCGCCATGTATTCGAACAGCTTGGTCGGCGATCCGAAAAACGGCGAGCCGTCGGCGTTCGGCACGTGGGGCGACACGAAGATGTCGCACGCGGCAAGATAGTGCGGGCCCTCTTCCTGCGGGACGAGGCCGGTGAAACGAACGGCGTCGCCAAAGCCGGCCGACTCGATGATGCGCCTCGCCTCGTCGACCTGAGGCCCTGTCCCGATCATCAGCATCCGCACCGTGTCACGAAGCCCGGGATGATCGGTGAAGAGGCCCACGAACGCGCGGGCGAGCACCGCGGCTCCGTGATACACCTGAAACGTGGAGATGAAACCCAGGACCGTTCGTCCTTCGAGGCGATACCGCTGGCGGATCGCCGCGCCGTCGACGGCAGGCGAGTACCGGTCGGGATCGACCGCGTTGGGGTTCACCAGCACACGATTGCCGTCGACTCCCCGAGCCATCAGCTCGTCGCGCATCGCCCGGCTGACGACAACGACCAAGTCGGCGCTGTTGACGTTGAGAAGCTCGATGCGCGTCGCGAGCGATTCGTACTTGAGCCGTTTGGCCCAGTGGCGGCTCATCCAGACTTCCGATCCGTTGTACTCGAGAACAAACGGCACACGGTGGTGATGCGCCAGGCGCAGACCCGCATAGTTGTTCAAGCTGTAGCGCTGATACACAAACGAGATCGCCCGTCCGCCGATCGCGCGGAACGCCTCGTCGAAGAACACGTCGTTGAGAACGAGGGTCGGCAGCTCGCTGAAATTCCAGAAGCGTTCCGGCACCGCCACATGATGCACTTCGATCGCGCTTCGCACCGTGGGCACGGGCGCCGTCGTCAGCAAGATCGGCGGTTCACCGACGTCACTGAGCTCGTTGAGCACGCCGGCAATGTGGCCGACGGAACCGCCGGCGCGGATGCCAAAGCTCAGGTCGGTCCGCAGGTAGACGGGATGTCCCGATGCGTTCCATGACGGCGTCAGCCTGGCGCGAGTGTCCGACTCAATTCGGTCCACTTCGAGCTGCGCCTGCCGAAGCAGCCCGCCCTTGGCCGCCGCCTCCCGCGCCACGTCGTAAGACCAGCGCAGCAACACCCCGAGCGTGACGTCCCTCTTCGACCCCTGGGCGTCTGCGATGTAGCACCGCCCGCGGGCGGTCAAACGGAGGGCCCACGCGAGCAACGGGCGTCCCGACGTCGAGAGACGTTCCGTCACCAGGCAGGCGGTCTGGAATCGCGCGATGAGTCGGAGAATCCGGCCGTTCAGCACCCAGCTACGCAGCTCGTCGTCAGAGACCACGAGCTCTCCCGCCGCGGCGACGGGCAGGGGCAGACCGCCCCTCACGACAATCAATCGGGTGCGGGGCTCCGTCGCGATCACGGCTGGCGCTGTCTCCAGGGATGGCGCGTGTACGCCTGCAGGCGATTCGCCAGCTTTCGCTCCGCCACCTTCAGCAACTCCGGGTGCAGCCGGTAATACTGTTCGCCATCCTCGAGGCGCTGTGGTGTCGGCGCGAACGATTCGCGCAGCATCGCGCGCGTGGCCAGCGCAAGCATCACCTTCGTCCAGAAGTAACACCGCTCGCGAATCGAGGTGAACGTATCGTCCGCGCGCAGCGACACCGGCGCCTGCATCACGATGTCGCCCGTGTCGATGCCACTCGAAAACCGCTGAATGGCGACGACGACCGGCCTGTCATTCAAGACACTCCATTCGACGGTGCCCATGCCGCGGATTTCCGGCAGCGGACCGTAGTGTCCGCCGAGGCAGCCCAGACGAGACGCGCCGAGTACTCCCTTGCGCAGCAGGTCGCGGCCGCCGGCGTAGACGAACAAGTCGGCCTCGAGACGCCGCAGCGCGTCCATGGCGTTCGGATCGTTGAAGTCAGTGACCTGAACGACAGAACGCTCTTCGTCGACCGCGTGGACCGTGTTGAGCGGGATGTCGGCTCGCGGTGCGGCACCGGTTCGGAAGACGATCGCGCACGGGGGGTGACCATGCGCCGCAAGGTACTGCATCAGATCGACGCCGAATAGTTGCGGCGCCTCGGCGTCGTATGTCCCAAGGACGGCCACTCGACTCATGATTCGCGCAGCCGTTTCCGCGCCGCATCGGCCAGCAGCAGGCTGTCGGCAAAGAACTTGGCTGCCCAATCCACGTAGGTGAAGACCGAGTACCCGCCGTCGATCGGCCACGAGCCGGCCAGGCCTCCGCGGATCCCGGTGTTTTCGCTCGCGAGCGAGTGCAAACCCTTGAGCCAGTCGACCATCTTGAGGCCGACGTTCATCAACGGAAGACTGTTGTCCAGCATGCCGATGCGCAGCCACAGACACGCGAACTGGGCGTTGCCCGGCAGACACGAGTAGCGATCGCTGCTGGTCAGTCGAGGACTCAACGTGGCCGGCAGGAACAGGCCGCGCTTCTCGCACACGTGCATCATCGCCTTGGCCGTCCGTCGCGCCGCGTCGATATAGCGCTTCTCTCCGAGCAGTGTGCCGATCTCGAAAAACCCTTCCGCGACATACGCCAGCGGGTGCGTGAGCGCATCGTCTTCAGGACCCTGCGCGACGAAGCTGGCGTAGGACACCCAGCCGTTGCGCTGCTGCTGTTGGAGCACCCAGTCGAGGTGCCGGCGCGCCACCTGCACGTAACGATCGACACCGGTCAGGACACCGGTCCACGCGAGGCCGTACGCGGCGCGCGCGTAGTACGACCGCGTCTGGCTCAGGGGTCCCGGCGACAACCCGCGGACGAAGACGCCGCGATCGTCGACACAGTCCGCGAGAAAATCAGCGGCGCGCCGTGCGGCCTCGAGGTACTTCTGCTCGCCGGTTTCGACGAAGGTCCGGTTCCAGCCCTGCATGACCTGCCCGGTGTTGAACGCAGCAGGCACGAGGCCCTGATTCCAGAAACCGGTCGGGTCGCCGTCGTAGCCCGCGCGAGTCGCGCCAGACGGCATTTGAATCGCGATCTCCCAATCGGCGGCGGACAGCGCGGCCGCGCGGAAGCGCTCGTCACGCTTCAGCGCGAACCCGTCCCAGAGCGTCGGGATGATGTAGCCGGTGGTCTCCGGATAGGCGGGCAGCCACCCGTGCTCGAACGAATAGCCGACAGAGAATCCACCGCTCCCGGTAACACTTTGCGCGCGCAGCATCCACTCCATGCACGCGTCCCAGTGATCCTGGTCGGAACCGACCGGTTCGAACATCGCCAGGCTGTCGCGCAGAAAGATCTCCGCGTGCCCGGGCGTTTCGGGGCGGTACCGCCCCAGGTGAATCAGCCGCGTGGGATCGACCGCATTTTTCGGCAGCGGCGGCGGCGGGGCCGGGATCAACAGCACCTTCAGGTGGCGCAGGCGCGACCGCAGCTGCACAACATCCCGGACGGACGTGACGATTCGGCCAACGCTCATCGGGCGATCACTCGAAGATTGACGATCTCAAGGCCGGCCAGGCGCACTGGCGACTCTGAAATGATAGTCACTTGAGGATGTTCAGCGTCGACGAGTTCGGATCCAGCAACGGCGCCCAGTACCGGAGCCGATCCGAGAGGACGGCTCTATAGAGGGCCGGACCCGAGAGCCGGACGACGCAAAGACCCACGAGCAGGAACGCCAGCGGCCATCTGATCGCAGCCAGCCGGCGGTAGAAATCGCGACTGGCAAGCAGAGGGACCGCCGCAAACATGATCGAGCAGCTCACGAACGGCACGTAGCGTGGATTGTAAGTAAGGACCAGAAACAGCGGTAGATTGAGAACGACGGGCCAGCCGAGAAGGAACGTTCGTCGCCCCTTGAAGCCCGTGGCGGCTGCGACCCCGATGGCAAACAGCAACGCCCAGTAGACAAACTTCCGCATCACTCTGCCAACCCACTCCGCCGGCTGGAGCATCAGTGAACCCGTCCAGACGTTGGCGACAACGTACGCGTACGCCTTGTTCGCGCTGTTCGAGATGACAAACCCGGGATACGTGAGCCAGAAACGGACCACCTCGCGTAGAGCAAAGGCATTCGCCCTCGGCTCCGTGTAGATATAGCCGTGTGCGTTGATCCACTGCACATAACTCTCGTCGGTCGGTTCCCAGATGAATTTGTGCTGCTGCGGCGTCTGCCAGAGCCCCACGAAGGCCACGTGGCCCAGATTGGACGTCGTCATTACGAAGTCGCTGCCGTGGAGCTTTTTGTACGCGCCCCAGGAGCAGCCAATCGCCAGGGCGAAGACAAGCGGAAGGAGCAACCATCGAGGGTGACGCCGATAAAGAAAAACGCTGACTCCCGCCCAGCCGACCAGGACGTCCGACCGCATCACGAACCACAAACCGAACGCGGCATGAATAAGCAGGTGGTATCGCCACGGCAGCGTCGAGACGTCCGTATCCGTGTCGAAGAGACAGAGCGATCCGGCGATCAGCAATCCGCTCGCAAGAATCATCGAGTCTGCCTGCGTGAGGTCGTACGCCTGCGGAAACCAGCAGGTGGCCGCCGTCAGCAGAACTGCGACACCTGTGGGAACCGATCTAGGGAGATTGTAGGCAAGGAACGCGACCGCACAGGCGAGCAAAAGGACCTGCAGATACACCGTGCTCGCGCCGAGGCTCTCGAGATCATTCGCAGGCGCTCGAAAGATGACGCCAGCTGAGGCCACCAAGAGCGGGTACCCGGGCATGCGGTATGTGTCGATCTGCGTCGCTCCGCCCGCCATCGGCAGCGTGTTACCGGCTCCTTTCAGCAGGTTCTGTCCGGTGACCAGGCTCTCCGTGAGATTGAAATTCTGCAAGTGGTTGGCCGCAAAGGAGCGCGGAAAGGAACGGGGCGTCGCAACAGGATAAGCCTGCCGCAATTCGGCGGCCGCGATTGCTACCGCGAGGCTGCATCCGAAGACCGCCAGCCAGGTTGCCCGTGCGGGCAACGCCTTCGCGCGGCCGATGATCAGGCTGCCGACGGCCGTAAGGATCAGCAACAGACCGACAATCGCCGGTCCGTCGAAGGCACGGGAGACCATTCCCGAACCACTATCGCGGAGCGCACCGTGCAATCCGACAGCGCCGATGATGGCCAACAAACCGACGAGAACGGTCAGCGAGGCTACTGCTGGTGAACGCTCGCTCACGGCAGTTGACGCAGCAGACGGATCACCAGCTCTCCGCCTTTCCAGGCCGTCAAGAAGAAGAC
>DASSGK010000378.1:0-4524 GCA_035693505.1 Vicinamibacterales bacterium | reverse complement strand
GGATCCAGCGCCATCGCCGCCGCCTTGTCGCGATCGATGACGAGGCGCGCGCGCGGGCTCTTGATCTCGAGGTCGCTGGAGACGTCCTGCACGAGGGGCAGCTGCGCGATCGCCTGCTGAAACCGGCCCGCCCAGTCGTATAGCTGCACCGTGTCCGGACTGCGGAGCGTGACGCTGTAGCTGCTGTCACCCTGTCTCCCGCCGATCTGCAGCGCCGGCGGCAGCGTGACGAACGTCCGGAACCCCGGGAACCGGGCCAGCAGCGGTCGCGTCTGTGCGACGATTTCCTGCGCCGTATTGACGCGTTCGGCGCGCGGCTTCATGCGCATCACCACGCGGGCGGTGTTCATCGCGCCCGCTCCGCCAGGCCCGTTGCCGAGAAACGCCACGGCGCGCTGCAGGTTCGGATTGGTGCGCACGAGATTCCCGACGCGGCGGACGTTCTCGTACATCTCCTCGTAGGCCGTGCCCTGCGCCGCGCGCAGCCCGATGTTGATCGAGTCGTCGTCCTGATCCGGGATGAAACCCTTCGGGACAATCCGGAACATCTGCGTGGTTCCACCCAGCACCGCGAAGAACAGCGCGAGGACCACGTAGCGGTGACGCAGCGCGAGCCTGAGGCTCCGGGCGTACTGGCGGCGGAACGCGTTGAAGGCCCTGTCGACCCACGGCTCGGCCTCGTCCTTCGCGCGCGCGCGCAGCAGGCGGCTGCACAGCATCGGCGTGAGCGAAACCGAGACCAGTCCCGAGATGACCACCGCGGCGGTGATCGTGACGGCGAACTCCCGGAACAGCCTGCCGAGGATACCGCCGAGGAACAGGACCGGGATGAACACGGCGGCGAGCGACAGGGTCATGCTCAGAATGGTGAAGCCTACTTCCCGAGACCCGTCGAGCGTCGCGCGCAAAGGGTCGGCGCCTTCCTCGAGATGCCGCACGATGTTCTCGAGCATGACGATCGCATCGTCCACGACGAACCCGAACGACAGAATCAACGCCATCAACGACATGTTGTTGAGGCTGAAGTTCATCAACCGCATGACGACGAAGGTGCCGAGAATCGAAAACGGCAGGGCGAGCGCCGGAATGAGCGTCGCCGACGCATTCTGCAGGAACAGGAAGATCACGAAGACGACCAGGACGAGCGTCGCGGCCATCGTGATCTTGATGTCCTTGAACGCCGCCCGAATCGACAGCGCGCGATCGGTGCCCTGGATCAGGTGAATCGCCGGCGGCAGCTGCGCCGAGATGGCCGGCAGCAGCGCCTTGATCGAATCGATGACTGCGAGCGTGTTGCTGCCTGGCTGCTTCTGGACCGAGATGAGGATCGCGCGGCGCTCGCGATCCGGATCGAACAGCCACGACGCGCTGTGATTGTCTTCAACGCTGTCGATCACCGTTGCGACCTGCTGCAGGCGGACCGGCGCACCGTTGTGGAACCCGAGGATCACCGGGCGGAACGCCTCCGCCGTCATCAACTGACCGTTCGCGCGGATGGTGAACGTGCCGGTGGGACCGAACAGCTGACCGGTCGGCAGGTTGACGTTCGCGTTCTGAAGAAGTTGATCGATCTCGTTGATGCCGATCCCCTGCGCGCGCAGGCGATCGGGATCCACCTGCACGCGGACGGCGTACTTCTGCCCGCCCAGGACGTTCACCTGGGCGACGCCGGTGAGCGCCGCGACTTGCGGCGCGATCAGCGTCTGCGCGTAGTTGTCGATGTCGGAGAGCGGACGCGTGTCGGAGCTCAGCGCGATGACGAAGATCGGCTGGTCGGCCGGGTTGACCTTGCGGAACGTCGGCGCCGTCGGCATGCCGGGCGGCAGGAGCGGCAGCGCCTCGGCGATCGCGGTCTGCACGTCGACGGCCGCCCCGTCGATGTTGCGATCGAGGTCGAACTGGAGCGTGACGCTCGTCGTCCCCAGGGCGCTCGACGAGGTCATCGAATCGAGGCCGGCGATCGCGGTGAACTGCCGCTCGAGCGGGCTCGCGATGCTGGACGCGAGCGTCTCGGGGTCGCCGCCAGGCAGCCCCGCGCCGACGCTGAGCGTCGGAAAGTCGATCGACGGCAGGTCGCTCACCGGCAGGGCCGCGTACGCGAGCACGCCGAAGAGCGCGACGGCCAGCATGAGCAGGCTCGTCGCGATCGGGCGGCGCACGAAGACGGCCGAGATATTCAAACGTCAAAAATAGTAGTCACTATTTTTTTCATAATCAAGGGTATACTGCGGGCATGCCGAAGCAATACGGGCAGACCTGCCCGGTGGCTCGCTCGCTGGAGTTCCTCGGCGAACGCTGGACCCTGTTGATCGTGCGCGACCTGCTCATGGGACCGCGAAGGTTCCAGGACTTCAGCGCGTCGCTGAGCGGCGTGGCCCCCGCGGTCCTGTCGCACCGGCTGAAGGTCCTGGAAAAACACGGCGTGGTCTCGCGGCGGCTGTACTCGGAACATCCGCCGCGCGCCGAGTACACGCTCACCGATCAGGGGCTCGAGTTGCGGCCAGTCGTTCGGGCGCTGGGAATCTGGGGCGCGCGCCATCTCGGCTCGTCCTGGACGTTCGTCCACGACAGCTGCGGCGCCAACGTCGAGATTGCGTACTACTGTCCGACGTGCGAGAAGACCGTCCCCGGCGATGAGGTGAAGCGTCGGCCGACGACGGCGCAACGTCGGCCGGTGAGCGTGCCGGCTCGTCCCGTCCGCAGCCGTACGCGTGCGGTCAGGCGTCAGCCGATCCGCTGAAGTCGCACGGCTGAAGCCGTGCGCCACAACGGACGCTCGGCTGAAGCCTTCGCGCTACAAGAATGACGTCGACACCCGTGGCGCAGGGCTTCAGCCCTGCGTTCATCACGCCCGCTTGTGCTCCTGTCGCGCGATGAACAGCTTCACCATTTCGCGGGCACGGTCGGTCTGTGGACCCGGCGTCGCCACCCATTCGTGCTCGCAGCCCTCGAAGACGCGGAACTCGCATTGGCCGCCGGCGGCCCCATAAGTCGTCGCAAACTTCTCCTGCACCGCCGGGAGCACGTTGTCGTCGAGCGCACCCTGCATGATCAGCAGCGGCACGAACGAGACCGGCTCGCGCCGCTCGAGAATCTCTTGTGGGTTGCTTTCGTGAATCGTCTCCCAGGGCACGAAGAACGTCGTGTGGTTCTTGACCATGCTGTCGCGCTTCAACTGCTCCGCGTTCTGGAAGCGCGCAAACGGGTTGCTGACCGGTGAGCGCATCGCGGCGTACGCAATCGTGGCGTCCAGTCGCGACGCTTCCGGGAGCGGGATGTCGCCGTAGCGCGGATCGCGCGGCCGCATCGCGAGGAGCTCGGCGACGTGACCGCCGCTGGAGCTCGCGTACACGCCGATCTTCGACCCGTCACCCTTCCACGTGGCCGCTTTCCACTTGAGCCATCGCACGCCGTAGTTGGCATCCTGCACGCATGCCGGGTAGGGCGCCTCCGGCGCCAGCGTCATGTCGATGGCGACGACAAGCAGACCGCTCGCCGCCAGCGCGCGATCCATCGGCTCCTCCGCGTGACGATCCTTCGCGTTCCAGGCGCCTCCGTGCAGATCGAGCACGGTCGGAAATGGACCCGGGCCGACCGGCTGGTACACGCGCGCCATCAGCTGCCGGCCGGCTCGCGTGCGGCGGAACTCGACGTCGCTCACCGTGACGTCGAACACGGCGGATGGATCGTATGAGGATGCTTCGATGTGGTTCGCCGCAGCGGCTGACGATCGCATCAGCGGCAACGCGGTGGCGCCGATCGCGGCCATCTGCTTGAGAAAATCGCGCCGTTCCGTCAGATGTCTGGTCACGCCCGCCTCCTTGCCATCGACGCTCGCCGCAGGGCTGAAGCCCTGCGCTACATCTGAAACCCAGTAGTTGCGCCGCCCGGTATCGTAACGCCAATCAGCGCGCGAGGTACGCGGAGACATGACGCGCGAGACGGCGGGACGCGCGGTTCGCCTCGAACAGGTGGCCGCGCAGGCTGTGCGTGAACCCGACGAAAAACAGACCCGGATTCGTCGTCGGTTCGCCGGAGACGCCGCGCGGTTCGCCGAGGTCGTCGAGCGCGCCGGGCGCCTCGACTATTGACGCGAGTCCGGTGGTGAAACCGGTCGCCGCCACGATCGCGTCGAATGGTTCGCTCGTGCCATCCGCGAAGACCGCTTCAGTCTCCGTCAATCGCTCCAGAGCCGGCCTCACCTTCACCCGTCCGCGCTTGAGCGCGTCCACGAAACCGACGTCGATCAGGGGAACACGCTTCGTGGTGTACGGCGCAAAAGATCCCTGGGGCATGCCGTAGCGCGCCAGGTTGCCGAGCACCAGGCGCGACGTCGCCCAGCCGAGGCGATTTGAAATCGCCGGAGGCAGGGCACTCAACACGATGCTCGTGCGCTGCACGGGGAAGCCGAACGGATCGCGCGGCACGACCGGTGGCGGCGTTCGAATGCTCACCGCCACTGAGGCCGCGCCGTTGTCGATGAGATCGGTGGCGATCTCTGCTCCGCTGTTGCCGGCTCCTACA
>DASSGK010000377.1:0-21410 GCA_035693505.1 Vicinamibacterales bacterium | reverse complement strand
GCCGCCGATCGCGCGAGCAGCAGGTTAGCGATGTTGGCGCAGGCGATGATCAGCACGAACCCGGTCACGCCGAGCAGCAGCACCAGCGGCGCGCGGGCGGTGCTGGTGACGTTGCTCTGACCGTGCGGGCCTGGTTCGACGAGGATCGGCTTGGCCTTGAAGCGCGACAGCGTCTGCGGGCTCATCCCTTTCTGCAGCGGCGCTTCGACGTCGTTGAGGATGGTGTGATACGGCACCGCCATCGCCGCGGCGGCCTGCGTCACGGTGACGCCAGGCTTGAGGCGCGCGAACAGATAGGCAAAGTACGATCGCCGGTTCTCGAACCCGTTGTTGTTGGCGCGCACGAACCCCGGCTGCAGCACACCGCGCATCGTGATCGGCACGAACAGATCGGGCTTGTTGCCGAGCGTCGTGCCGGTGAAGCCGCGCGGCGCGACGCCGATCACCGTGACGCTCTGGCCGTTGACGTTGATGTCCTGGCCGATCAGCGACGGATCGAGGCCGAACCGCGCCTGCCAGAAGGCGTAGCTCAGGACGGCCGCATGCGGTTCGCCGATCGTGCGGTCGTCGTCGGTCGAGAACAGGCGCCCGATCGCCGGCTGCAGGCCGAGCACGGGAAAGTAGCTGCCCGAGACCAGCAGCCCGTCGTTGTTCGACGTCTGCTCGCGCGCGGCGATGTTGGCGCCGAACGCCACGTGGGCGGCGATGCCGGTGAACACCGTCTGCGCCTTCTCCAGGTCGCGGAACATCGGGTAGCTGAAGACTTCGTCGCAGCCGCCGGCCAGACCGCAGCTCGTGCTGCCCGGCTTCGGGCCCGGAGCCTTGAGGTTCACCAGCCGCACCGGTTGCGCCACCGGCAGCGGCCGCAGGAGCATCTGGTCGAACAGCGAGAAGATGGCGGCGTTGGCGCCGATGCCCAACGCCAGCGAGACGATCGCCACGATGGTCACGAACGGCGTCTTGAACAGCGTCCGGAGGGCGAACTTGATGTTGGGCATAATGGTGAACGATAAGACGACATTCGGGAGGGAATAGTTTATGAGCCGGGCGTCACGGCTGGCGAACCATATCGAGCGGACGGTCACGGGACCGATGTGGCATGGACCCGCGCTGAAGGACGTCCTCGACGGCGTCGATGCCGCGCGCGCGCGGGCGCGGCCGATTGCCGGCGCGCACAGCATCTGGGAGATCGTGCTGCACGTCGCGGCGTGGGCCGACATCGCGCGGCAACGCATTCACGGCGAGTGCCTCGGCGATCCGGCCCCCGAGCAGGACTGGCCGCCGGCCGGCGGCGACTGGCCGCAGGTGATCGAGCGCCTGACCGAGAGCCACCGCCGTCTCGCCGACGACGTGCGTCAGCTGGATGACGCGGCGCTTGACGCGAAGGTGAAGACGCTCGACTATCCGGTCGGCATCCTGCTCGACGGCGTCGTCGAGCACGGCACGTATCACGGCGGGCAGATCGCGCTCCTCAAGAAAGCATGAGCGCGAAGTATTTCAAGACCGCGGCGGAGTTCCGGCGCTGGCTCGCCGCGAACCACGCGACCGAGAACGAGCTGCTCGTCGGCTTCTACAAGAAGGCGTCCGGCATCTCCGGGATCAGCTACCAGGAAGCCCTCGACGAAGCGCTGTGCTATGGCTGGATCGACGGGATCAAGAAGCGCGTCGACGCCGCGCGCTACACGCACCGGTTCTCGCCCAGGAAGGCCGACAGCATCTGGAGCTACGTCAACGCGAGGCGCCTCAAGGCGCTGCTCGCCGCCAAACGTGTGGCGAAGCCGGGGCTCGACGCCTGGCAGCGGCGCGATCCGAAGAAGACCGGCGTCTACTCGTTCGAGAACAGGCCGAAGGTGTTCGAGCCGTCGCTCGAGCGGACGTTCAAGGCCGACAAGGCGGCGTGGGCGTTCTTCTGCGCGCAGCCGCCCGGCTACCGGCGTCTGATGACGTTCTATGTGATGAGCGCCAAGCAGCCCGAAACGCGCGCGAGCCGGCTGGCCCGAGTGATCAAGACCTCTGCCGAAGGAAAACGGATCCGATGACTGAGACGACAATCCGCATCGAGCGCGCGACCGAGCGCGACGTGCCGCTGATCCTCGAGCTGATCAAAGGGCTCGCGGTCTACGAGAAGCTCGCGCACGAAGTGACCGCGACGGAAGCGGGGCTGCGCGAGACGCTGTTCGGCGCGCGCCCGGCGGCCGACGTGATCATTGCCTACGCTGGCGATACGCCCGCCGGCTTCGCGCTGTTCTTCCCGAACTACTCGACGTTCCTCGGCAAGCCCGGACTCTACCTCGAGGATCTCTTCGTGCGTCCCGAGTATCGCGGGCAGGGCCTCGGCCTCGCGCTGATGAAGCGGCTCGCGCAGATCGCCGTCGAGCGCGGCTGCGGCCGCTTCGAATGGTCGGTGCTCGACTGGAACGAACCGGCGATCGGGTTCTACAAGAGCCTCGGCGCGAAGCTGATGGACGGCTGGTCGATCGTTCGCGTCAACGGCGAGGCGTTGACGAGGCTCGCGGGCGCGGTCGAAACGCAGGGCTGAAGCCCTGCGCCACAGGCGGGACGACCCACAGCCTCTAGGTAGTGTCCGGCTTTAGCCGGACTATCGTCGGTCCGCGTGAAGGCGGACACTACCGGATCTTGTGGCGCACGGCTTCAGCCGTGCGAGATCGATACGCAACCGACGCTAAGAAGCCGCGGTCACACTCGCGAGCGCGGCGGCCTCCGACTCGTACCAATCGAAAATCACGTCCAGCCGCATGATCGTGAAGACGTCCCTGAGCTTCTGATTCAGGCTGCACAGCTTCAGCTGACCGCTGCGATTGGCGGCAGTCATGTGCCCCGACGCCAGCGCCGCCACGCCCGACGAGTCGATGCTGGGCACGTCCTGCATGTTGAGGATCACCGTGCGCGCGCCGTTGTCGAACGCCAGGCGGACCGCCTTCCGCACCGCGGCGTCCTCGCCGGCGATGAGCGGGCCGTGCAGCTCGAGGATCGCGACCGCGTCGTTCGTGCGGCTGTTGATCATGATGGCCGATATTTCGCCGCGAGCCGCACCACGGTGTTCATGCCGCGGAACGTTGCGCGGATCTTCAGGGCCCGCTCCATGTTCGTATTGGTGAACGTGGACTCGCCCTGCCTTTTTTTGCACAGCCAGAACACCTCGCGACCCTTCGTGTGGAAATCGTCGATGTCGGTCTTGAACCCCATCAACGCCTTCACGCCGGCCGCATCCAGCGTCCGGTCGAGAAACCCGACGCAGAAGGCGCCCTCTTTCGCGCTGGAGAACTGTGCCTCGGCAAAGGGCCGGTACTTGGCCAGCGCGGCGACTTCGGCATCGGTGCGCACGAAGGTCGCGACCTCGAAGCCGAACGAGGTGCGGAGCCGAGACTCGATCCGTTTCTCGAGCGCCGCCAGATCCCTGGAGCGCGACGAGAAGATGACGTTCCCGCTGGCGATGAACGTCTCCACATCCTTTAGGTCGAGCGCCTCGAACTCCTTTCGGAGCTGCGCCATCGTGACGGTATGGCCCCCGACGTTGATGGCCCGCAAAAAGGCGATAAGGCGCGGCGTTGCCACGCGCGGATGTTAACATCACCCGCGAGGAGCCCACATGACGTCTCGTCCGTCCGCCCGCCTCGTGCTGCCGCTCGTCCTGGCCGCCCTGTTCGCCGTTCACGTCGCTTCCCGGCGCCCCGTGCACGCGGAAGCCGCGGCCGGCGGCTCCACCGAGTTCGTGGCACACGAAATCGGCACGGGCCTTCGCGGCGGCTATCAGGTGGTGATTGCCGACCTGAACAAGGACGGCAAGCCGGACATCATCGCGCTGGCCTCCGGCGTCCCGGAACTGGTCTGGTACGAGAACCCGGGCTGGCAGCGTCACGTGATCGCGGCGGACCAGGCGCAGTTGATCAACACCGCCGCCTACGACATCGACGGTGACGGCATCCCCGAGCTCGCCGTCGCGCAAGGTTTCACGACGTCGACGAAGACGAGCAAAGGGATCGTCTCCATCCTCACGCACGGCGCGGATCCCACCGCGCCGTGGACGAGCAAGGAGATCGATCGCGTCCCCACCGCGCATCGGCTGCGCTGGATTGACGCGGACGGCAGCGGCAAGAAACTCCTCGCGATGGCCCCGCTCATCGGCATGGATTCCGAGGCTCCCGACTACAAGACACCCGTGTCGATCTATTTCTACCGGGCGCCGGAGTTCAAGCGCGAGATCGTCACCGACACGTTCACCGGCCTGATTCACGGCATCGAGCCGATGCCGTGGGAAGGCGTGAAGGGGCAGGCGCTCATGAGCGCCGGCTTCATGGGGATCTATCTGCACCGCTTCGCGAACGGCAAGTGGACGCCGACCGAGATGACCAAAGGCGATCCCGATCCGTGGCCGAAGAGCGGGACGAGCGACGTGGCGCTGGGCAAGCTGGGGGCGCAGAAGTTCATCGCGACGATCGAGCCGTGGCACGGCAACCAGATCGTCATCTACAAGCCGAACGGCAGCACGTGGGCCCGCCAGATGATCGACGATGGCATCACGGACGGGCACGCGGTGATCACGCTGGATATCGACGGCGACGGCCGGGACGAGGTCGTGGCCGGGCAGCGCGGCGGCGCCCGCAGCCTGATGCTCTATTCGGCCTCCGCCGACGGCGCCACCTGGACCAAACGGGCGATCGACGAGGGGGGGATGGCCGGCGCCGGGTGTGCGGCAGCGGACTTGAACGCCGATAAGCGCATGGACATTGTGTGCATCGGCACCGCGACCGCGAACCTGAAGTGGTACGAAAATGTCGGGAAAAAGTAGGGATTTCGGGGCTAGAATGCTTCGATTCGATCGTATCGGCCCTTGAGAACGGAGGAGCCATGACTGTTTCGCGTCGGAGTTTCGTCGGCGGATTCGCCGCTGCGCTCGGCTACCTGGGTGTCGGAACCGAGATCGATTTGTTCGCACAAGGACAAAGCCGCGCGCAGGGTGGTGCCCGCGCAGGCGCTGTGTCCAACGACTACGACTCCTTCGCGCACCTGTCGAGCAACGAGAACTGCTGGGGACCGCCTGATTCGGTGATGAAGGCGATGAACAACGCCTGGAAGTACTCGAACCGGTACGGCTATCCGGACGGCGGGATCGTGCAGGAGATCGCCAAGCATCACGGCCTGAAGCCGGAGAACGTCCTCCTCACCGCCGGATCGGGTGAAGTGCTCGACGTCGTCGGCACCACGTTCCTGCCTGCCGGTAAGAAGGTCCTCGGCGTCGAGCCGTCCTACGGCTCGGTCTATCAGCACGCGACGAGCATCAAGTCGGAAGCGATCAAGCTGCCGCTCGGCAAAGACTATCGCCAGGACGTCCCGGCGATGATCAAGGCTGCCCACGCACACGCCGCGGAGCTCGGGTTCGTCTACCTGTGCAACCCGAACAATCCGACCGGCCTGATTGTGACGAGCAAGGAAGTGAAGCAACTGCTCGACGGCATTCCAGCCGGGATGCCGGTGCTGATCGACGAGGCGTATCACCACTTCGTCGAGAATCCCGAGTACGCGACGTCGGTGCCGTACATTCTCGAGGGGCGCCCGGTCATCATCGCGCGCACCTTCTCCAAGATCGCCGCGCTCGCCGGCATGCGTCTCGGCTACGCGCTCGCGTCGAAGGAGACGATCGACAAGATGCGGCCGTACAGCATGGGCAGCATCAACGCGCTCGTGAAACACGGCGGCGTCGCCGCGCTCAAGGACACGGCCTCGCAGGCCAGCGTCAAGAAGATGGTCGTCGATCTCCGCAAGAAGACCACGTCAGAGCTCAACGCCTACGGCTACGAGACGATTCCGTCGGAGACCAACTTCTTCATGGTCAGCATCGGCCGCGAAATCCAGCCGGTGATCCAGGAGTTCCTCGCGAAGAAGGTCCAGGTCGGCCGCCCGTTCCCGCCGATGACGACGCACATGCGCGTATCGATCGGCACGGCTGACGAAATGGCGCAGTTCATGACGGCGTTCAAGGAGATCTTCCCGCCGAAGACGCGAACGACGGCGGCGGGCGCGTAGGAATTAAGAATTAGGAATTAAGAATTTAGAATTCTTAGTTCTTAATTCACAATTCAGAATTCCTGAGGGCGGCGGTCGAAGGATCGCCGCCCTTTTTTCGTCTGACCCCGTGTTAGCATTCGCGCCATATGCCTGACGGAGCGGCGACCCGGCGTGGATTCCTGACCTATTTCGCGAGCGTCGGCTTGTCGTCCACGCTGCTCCCTGGCGTGCTGTGGGCCCGCGTACAGCAGGAGAACGCCGAGCGGATCACCAGCGCGATGCTGAAGGACGCTCTCGCGGTCTCGGGCCTCGACTTCTCCGACGAACAGCGTGAGCAGATCCTGAACGGCGTCAACCAGAACCTGACGCGCTACGCGGATCTGAGGCAGATCGCGATCGACGCGAACATCGCCCCGCCGATGTACTTCAGCCCGATCGTGCCGGGCACGCGGCTCGATCGCGTGGCGAAACCGTTCCGTCCGAGCACGCCGCCCGCCCTTCGCCGTCCCGCCAATCTCGAAGACGCGGCGTTCTGGCCGCTCGCTCATCTCGCGCACCTGCTCAAGACCCGTCAGGTGACATCGGTCGACCTCACACGGATGTACCTGGATCGCCTGAGCCGATTCAACGCCACGCTCAACTTCGTCGTGACCTACACCGACGAACTCGCGATGCAGCAGGCGCAGCAGGCCGATCGCGAGATCGCGGCGGGAAAGTATCGAGGCCCGCTGCACGGCATGCCCTGGGGATGCAAGGACATCATCTCGGTGCCTGGCTTCCCGACGCAGTGGGGATCGGGCGCCTTCAAGGGACAGGTGATCGACACCGAGGCGACGGTCGTTCGCCTGCTGCGCGAAGCGGGTGCGGTCATGCTCGCCAAGCTGACAACCGGAGAGCTCGCATCGGGCGATCAGTGGTTCGGCGGCCGGACCAACAGCCCGTGGGATCCGACGGAAGGGTCCAGCGGATCGTCGGCGGGTCCGGCCAGCGCGACGGCGGCCGGCTGCGTCGCCTTTGCGATCGGCACAGAAACCAGCGGATCGATCCTCAGTCCATCCACGATTTGCGGCGTCACGGGACTTCGTCCGACGTTCGGCCGCGTCAGCCGCTACGGCGCCATGACACTCTCGTGGACGCAGGATCGGCTGGGACCGCTCTGCCGCACGGTGGAGGACTGCGCGCTCGTTTTCCACGCGATTGCAAAGACCGACGACCAGGACCTGAGCGTGATCGATCTGCCGTTCAACTGGGACGCCGATCTCGACGTGCGCAAGCTGCGCGTTGGTTACCTCGCGGCGGGATTCCAGGAGTCGCCGCGCAATGCGGACTGGAAGGCGAACGACGCGCGGGCGCTGGAGACGGTGCGATCGCTCGGCGTGACGCCGGAGGCGTTCGAGCTGCCGGCGATGCCGACGAACGTGACCGGCGGTATTCTCGGCGCGGAGTCAGGCGCGTCCTTCGACGAATTCGTGCGCAGCGGGCGCGACAAGGATCTGACCAACAAAGGGCGCGGCAATGGCATGCGTCAAAGCCGCCTCGTGCCGGCCGTCGAGTACCTGCAGGCACAGCGTGTCCGCGCGATGATCATGCGGCAGTTCGCCGCAGCCGTCTCGAAGTACGACGTCTACATCGCGCCCTACATCGATATGAGGGCGGGAGGGGCGGGAAGGGCTGGAGAGGCAGGACGGGCGGGAGGGGACGGAAGGGCGGGAGAGGCAGGACGGGCGGGAGGGGCGCCGCCGCCCAGCGCGATCCGCGATCACTTTCAGATCGCAAACCTGTGCGGCTATCCGGCTGTCTCCGTCCCGAACGGATTCACCGCCGAGGGGCGGCCGACGAGCATCACGTTTCTCGGACGGTTGTATGCGGAGGCGGAGATGCTCGCGCTCGCGCGGGCGTACCAGGAGCGCGCCGGGTTTCACCTCAAACATCCGAGGCTCACATGAACGAGAAAAGCCGTCAGGGCTTAGGGCTCAGGCCTCAGGGCTTTCGGGCGCGCGCGGCGTGGGGTCTCTGCCTGGCGATCGGTGTTGCCGCGCTGCCCGCGGCGCTCTCGAGCCAGGGGCCGTCCGCGGCGTCGAAAGTCGACGAGGTGTTCGCGAAGTATTCGGCTTCGACGCCTGGCTGCGCGGTGGGTGTCGCAACAAACGGCACGCCGGTCCTCGCGAAGGGGTTCGGCATGGCGGACCTCGAGCACGACGTCACGATCGGTCCCGACACGATCTTCGAAGCGGGCTCGGTCTCCAAGCAGTTCACGGCCGCGGCGGTGATGCTGCTCGCCCGCGACGGGAAGCTTTCGCTCGAGGATCAGGTGCGAAAATACGTGCCCGAACTGCCCGAGTACCCGCCTCCGCCCGGCGAAAAGTCAGTGGGCTCCGGCGTGGCTTCGCCGAAGCCGCCTGCAGCGAAGGCGGGCGGCGGAGGCGGGCTGACAATCCGTCACATGCTCAACCACACGAGCGGATTGCGCGACTGGGGCAGCGTCGCGAGCATCGGCGGGTGGCCGCGGACGACACGCGCCTACACGCACGCGCACGTGCTCGAAATCGTGGCGCGCCAGCACTCGCTGAATTTCACGCCGGGCACGCGCTGGTCGTACAGCAACACCGGCTTCAATCTGGCCGCGATGATCGTCGAGCGGGTGAGCGGTCAGACGTTCCAGGCCTTCACGCAGGCCCGCCTGTTTCAGCCGCTCGGCATGTCTCACACGTCGTGGCGCGACGACTACACGCGCGTCGTCAAAGGGCGGGCCATCGCGTACAGCGAGCGAAGCGGATTCCACACCAACATGCCGTTCGAAAACGTGTTCGGCAACGGTGGACTGCTTACGACGGTCGGCGATCTGTTGAAGTGGAACGAACATTTCGATGCGCCGCCGGAAGGCGACGCGCCGATGGTTGCCGAGCAGCAGAAGGCCGGACACTTCAACGACGGCCGCGCTCACGGCTATGGTCTGGGTCTGTTCGTGGGCTCGTATAAAGGTCTCCGCGAAATCTCTCACAGCGGATCGACGGCGGGCTACCAGGCGTTCCTCACGCGCTTTCCCGACCAGCGTGTGTCGGTGGCGGTGCTCTGCAATGTCTCCACGGCGCAGGCCACGCAGTACGCGCATTCGGTCGCTGACGTCTATCTCGGCGATCGCGTGAAATCACCAGCGGCCACGCCGACGCACACGCTAACGAGCGCCGAAATGGAGAGGTTTGCCGGCATGTGGAAGAGCGACGTGACCGAACTGCCGGTCACGATCGGGCGCGACAACGACGGGCTTTTCACGAACCGCACCATCAGGCTGCAAGCGGAGTCGCCGACCCGGCTCCTGACCGGCGAAGGCGCGCACATCGACCTCGACGCCCGTGGTTTTCGCCACACCGATGCGTACGGCACCGTGGAGGAGTATTCCCGCGTGCAGCCCGCCAGCTACACCGACGATCAGCTTGCGCGGTTCACGGGAACCTTTGTCAGCGACGAAGCGGAAACAACGCTGACGGCGGTTATCGAGAACCACGCGCTCGTGCTGAAACGGCGTCCCGATACGACGATCGCGCTGACGCCGCTGTACATGGGCGCGTTCAACGCCGACCACGGTCTCGGAACGGTCGTCTTCAGAATGGACGGCAGCGGCCGCGCGTCGGAGCTGAGCGTGATTCAGGATCGGGTGTGGGACTTGCGCTTTAGAAAGTTAGAAGTGAGAAGTCAGAAGTGAGAAGGGAAACTTTTGAACTTCCACTTCTCACTTCTAACTTTTAACCTCTAACTTTAAGGAAGAACTGCCGTGATATTCCGCTTCGGCACCTGTCCGACGGGAATCTGCATCAATTCCTTGCGGGTTGCGACGTCGATGACGCTCACCGAATTCGATCCGGCGTTGGCGACGTAGAACCGCTTGCCGTCCGGCGTGCCGGTGACCCAGTCGGGATGGTGTCCCACCTTCGATTCGCCCATCATTTTCAGGTCCGGCAGCGAATAGAAGTAGATGCGCGTGTTCATCTTGCTCAGGACGCCGAGCGTCTTCCCGTCCGGCGTGACGATGAGGCCGTGTGCGGGCGCGCCTTGCAGGCCTTCGGTCACTTTTTCGGCGCCCACGTCGGGCAGCGCAATCTTGTCCACGATTTTGTGCGTTGCGAAATCGACGGTCAGGAACCCGTTGTAGTTCGACAGCTGCACGAAGATCCGCTTGGTCGATCCATCCGGATTGGTGTCGAACGCCATCGGGCGCACGCCATCGTCGGTCGGCACCGTCCAGGCCATTTCCTCCGTCTTCTGATCGATGACGTGGATCTTCTTGCCCGGAATCGAGCCGGCCACGACCCACTTCCCGTCCGGCGTCACGTAGACGTTGTGGATACCGCCCTCGGTGCGGATGCTCTTTACTCGCGTCAGCGTTGTGGTGTCGATGACGTCCACGGCGCCCGCCCCGGCGACAATCGCCGCGTAGACGCGCTTGCCGTCCTTGCTGATGGCGATGTTGTTCGGATGGTTCGTGAGCGGGATGTGTTTGGTGACCGCCAGCGTCTTCGCGTCGGCGACGTCGACCGTCGATTCGGCCTCGTTGGTGATGAAGAACTTGCTGCCGTCGGGCGACACGGTCACGCCGTGATTGACCTCGATTCCCTTGATCTCGCCGACGACCTTGTTCGTGGTGGGATCGATCAGCATCACACTGTCGCCGGCGGCGTTGGTCTGGATGATCCGGACCGTGGCGGCGCCCAGGGCCAGGGTGGTGACCAGCGGGAACGCGAGGATCAGAGAAAGTTTGGTCTTCATAGCAACCCACTCTAAACTAAACGGCCATGTGGTTGATTTACTTTTTCGCTGCCTTCCTGGGGCAGGCCTCGCCGGCGCTTGATTTCAACGTCTTCAAGGCGACCGTCCAGCCGCTCCTCACGGAGAAACGGCCGGGACACGCGCGTTGCATCACGTGCCATTCGACCGGCACGGCGTTTCGCCTGATCCGGCTGCCCCAGGGCCGCCAGGCCTACACCGAGGAAGAATCGCGGAAGAACTTCGAGGCCGCGAGCCGCATGGTGCTGCCCGGCGTGCCGCTCAAAAGCCGCCTGTTGACGATGCCGCTGGCGCACGAGGCGGGCGGCACCGAGTTCCATCCAGGCGGCAAGCACTGGGACTCGCAGAACGATCCCGAGTGGAAAGCGCTGGCCGCGTGGGTCAGTCCCGCGAAGTGATGCCCGATGACACGTTCGCGATTCGTCCCATCGGCGTAGTCCGCAGCTCCCGCGCCGCCGCGGCCGACGACGGCTGGGATGCCGAGGCGGCGTCGATCGATCTCGACCCGGCCTTCGGTCCCGAAGCGCTGGAAGGCCTCGAGGCCTTCTCCCACGCCGAAATCGTGTTCATGTTCGATCGCGTGGCCGAGTCCGCGGTCGAGCGTGGAGCGCGCCATCCACGCGGCAACCCAGAGTGGCCGCTCGTCGGCATCTTCGCGCAGCGAGCCAGGAATCGGCCCAATCGCCTCGGGGCGACGATTGTCGAGATCGTCGCGCGCACCGGCCGCCGCCTCGTCGTCAAGGGCCTCGACGCCATCGACGGCACGCCGGTCGTCGACATCAAGCCGGTGATGATCGAATTCCTGCCGCGATCGCCGGTGAAGCAGCCCGCCTGGGCCACCGAGCTGATGGCGAAGTACTGGGACTGATGTCGGCGCCGTTCCGCTACTACCTGCGCGTGCGCTACATCGAGTGCGACGCGCAGAAAGTCGTCTTCAACTCGCGATACAGCGAATACGTCGACGTCTCGATCAACGAGTTCCTCCGCGCGATCGGTGTGCTGCCGGAGTTTCTGGAAGGCCGCCTCGACTTTCAGCTCGTCAAGCAAACCGTCGAGTGGAAGGCGCCGGCGCGCTTCGATCAGGTGCTCGAGCTGTCGATCGCTGCGGTTCGTCTCGGGACGACGTCGTTCACTGTTGGTACGATCTTCCGCATCGCGGGCGATGAAACGCCCATCGTCACAGCGGAAACCGTCTATGTGCTCGTGGACGCGCAGACGTTGACGAAGCTCCCGCTTCCCGATTCCCTGAGGGAAGCGCTGAGGCAAGGCGCCGCCGGAGAGGTGACCGACCACGCCGCTTTTCTCTGAAAAACACGTTTTCCCCTCGGGAAACGTCGTTTTTCCCTCTGAAGAGTACGAATTTTTCGCATTTCCCCTCTGAAAACAGTGGTACAGACGTGCAGGAGTGGGCATAATAGAGCGCACCGAGTTCAGGGCGTCCGATGGGCGCCTCATCACAAGGAGACGAGATGGCAAAGAAAGCAGCATCGAAGCGGAAGCCGAACGCCGCGTTCATGAAGCCGGTTCAGCCGAGCGACAAGCTTGCGGAAGTGGTCGGATCGAAGGCGATGCCCCGCACCGAGGTCACCAAGAAGCTCTGGGCGTACATCAAGAAAAACGGCCTGCAGGACAAGAAGAACAAGCGCATGATCAAGGCCGACGACGCGCTCAAGGCCGTGTTCGGCGGCAAGGCGCAGGTCAACATGTTCGAGATGACCAAGTTGGTGAGCAAGCACCTCAAGTAAGCCGCACGCCGCCATGGCTGATGGCTCATGGCTAATGGCGATGGATTCATGGTTCACCAGCCATGTGCCATCAGCCATAAGCCATTAGCCATGACGTGCTCCCGCCCTCCGATCGCCATCCTCTTTTCACATCTCACGAACTGATCGACGACCCCGCCTTCGAGAGCGTCAGGCCGATGTAAACTCGTCTGTCCATATATGAGCCCACGCCGCTTTCTTCCCGTACTGTTCCTGTTGTTCATCGGCAGCGGATGCGCCGCGCTGATTTACGAAATCGTCTGGTTCCAGCTCCTCCAGCTGATCATCGGGTCGTCGTCGATCTCGCTCGGCATCCTGCTCGGCACGTTCATGGGAGGCATGTGCGTCGGGAGCCTGCTGTTCGCGCGCATGATCTCGGTGCGCCAGCATCCGTTGCGCGTGTACGCGGCGCTGGAGATCGGCATCGGCGCGCTCGGATTGCTGATTCTGATCGCGATGCCGCTGGTCGGCGGCATCTACACCGCCTGGGGCGGAGAAGGCATCTTCGGCATCGTCTTCCGCGCCGTCGTCGCGGGAATCTGCCTGCTGCCGCCGACCGTGTTGATGGGCGCCACGCTGCCGGCGATTTCTCGCTGGGTCAAGGCGACGCCTGAAGGGATCTCGTGGCTCGGGTTTTTCTACGGCGGCAACATCGCCGGCGGTGTCATCGGCTGCGTGCTGGCCGGCTTCTACCTGCTGCGCGAGTTCGACGTCGCCACGGCGACGTTCGTCGCCGTCGCCTTCAACGTCGTGGTCGCGCTGATCGCCTACGTGCTTGCCGGTCAGACGTCGTACGACGCTGCGGATGTCGGGGTTACGTCAGGATCCTCACCCGCGGCCGCCGGCAACCGCGCGGTCTACGTCACGATCGCGCTCTCGGGCCTGACCGCGCTGTCGGCGGAGGTCGTGTGGACGCGGCTGCTGTCGCTGCATTTCGGCGCCACCGTATACACGTTCGCGCTGATTCTGGCGGTCTTCCTCGTCGGTCTCGGCATTGGCAGTACGGCCGGCGCGACGATCGCGCGCGATATCGTGTCGCCGAAGCGCGCGCTCGGCTGGTGTCAGCTGCTGCTGTGCGGCGCCATCGCCTGGGCGGCATATGAGCTCACCGAGTCGCTGCCGTACTGGCCGATCAATCCGTACATTTCCACCACGCCGTGGTTCACGCTGCAGCTGGATCTGGTGCGCTGCTTCTGGGTCGTGCTGCCGGGCGCGATGCTATGGGGTGCGAGCTTTCCGCTCGCGCTCGCCGCCGTTGCGACCACGGAGCAGGACGCCGCGCGGCTCGCAGGCGGAGTCTATGCCGCCAACACCGTGGGCGCCATCGCCGGCTCGCTGATCACCAGCTTCATCCTCATTCCCTGGATCGGCACCTCGCACGCCGAGCAGATCATCATCATCGTGTCGGCGCTCTCCGCGCTGATCATGCTCGAACCGTCGTTCGCCACCGCGACCGCGCGGCCGGCGGGCTTTCATCCCGAATCCGTTGAGGCGAAACGCGGCTGGAACGTGACCGCCACCGTCGTCCTCGCAGTCGCGATGATCGGCGCCGGCCTCCTGGCGCGCAGCGTGCACCCGCTGCCTGGCTTGCTCGTCGCCTACGGCCGCTACGCCGCGACTCGCATCGGGCAGGCCGACATCATCTACGTCGGCGAGGGGTTGAACGCATCGGTTGCGGTCTCCGAGTTGTCGAACGGCGTTCGCAACTATCACAACGCCGGAAAGGTGCAGGCGTCGAGCGAGCCGCAGGACATGCGGCTCCAGCGGATGCTCGGGCACCTGACGACGCTGATTCCGCCGAAGGCGAGCAAGGTGCTCGTCATCGGGTGCGGCGCCGGCGTCACCGCCGGTGCGGTGTCGGTCGACCCGATCGTCGAGCACGAGACGATCGCCGAGATCGAGCCTCTGGTGCCGAGGGTCGTCTCCACGTACTTCGCCGAACACAACTTCGACGTCGTCCGCAACCCGAAGGTGCACGTGCGCATCGACGACGCCCGCCACTTCGTCGAGACGACCAACGAGAAGTTCGACGCGATCACGTCCGATCCGCTCGATCCGTGGGTGAAGGGCGCCGCGATGCTCTACACGGTCGAGTTCTTCCAGATGGCGAAGGCGCACCTGAACGAGGGCGGCGTCGTGACCCTGTTCGTGCAGCTGTACGAAAGCAACATGGCGGCTGTGAAGAGCGAGATCGGCACCTTCCTCGACGTATTTCCGAACGGCGTCGTGTGGGGAAACACCAACGAGGGGAAAGGCTACGACCTGGTCCTGATGGGGCAGAACCAGCCGTCGAAGATCGACGTCGACGCGATCCAGGCGAAGCTGCAGCGGCCCGAATACGCGCCGATGGCGAGGTCGCTGCGAGAGATCGGCATGAACTCGGCCGTCGATCTGTTTTCCACCTATGCCGGCCGCAAGCCCGACCTCGAGCCGTGGCTGCGCGACGCGACGCTGAACCGGGATCGCAATCTCCGGCTGCAATATCTCGCGGGGCTGGGGCTGAATCTGTATCAGGCGGACGTGATCTACGCCGACATGCTCCGCAACGTGAACAAGCTGCCCGACGACCTGTTCATCGCATCGGACGCGACGAAGCAGATGCTGTTTGCCGCGATTACCAAAGCCCAGGGGCGATAACTCAAGACAATAAAGTCGGAAGTCGCTCGGGTTCTCCGGGTGTATCCTGCGCGCCAGCGAACGCTGTCCGTTCCGGCCAAGGAGGATCCCCGATGCCCTCAGCGAAGCGTCTTTCGGCTGTGCTGTTCTTCCTGCTGCTTGCCTGTGCCGCCGTCTGCGACGCGCAGACGTTTCGTGGAAGCATCTCCGGCCGCGTCGCCGACTCGACCGGCGGTGTCCTGCCCGGCGTCACGGTCGTTGCCACCAACGATGCGACCGGGATTTCCCGGACGACCACGACTTCGACCGGCGGCGATTTTTCGATCCCCGACCTTCAGCTCGGCACGTACACGCTCGAGGCGCAGCTGCAGGGCTTTCAAACCGTGCGCACGAAGGTCGAAGTGACGGTTTCACAGATCGCGTCTGTCGACCTGAAGATGGGCGTGTCCCAGGTCGCGGAAACGATCAACGTGACGGCGTCGACGCTGGTCCTCGACACTGTATCGACCGCGCTCAGCAACGTCGTCCGGCCGAAGCAGGTCCAGGATTTGCCGCTCAACGGCCGCGACTTCACGAGGATGCTGCAGCTGGCGCCTGGTGTCGCGGGCACGTCGGTGAACGGGGTCCGGACGCGCGGCAACAACTTTCAAATCGACGGCGCCGATAACAACGACGCCTTCCAGAACGTCGCGGCGGTCAATCAGGGCGGCGTGTCGGGTATCGCCGGCACGCTGCTGCCGATCGAGGCGATCGATCAGTTCTCCGTCCAGTCGGGCGGCCAGGCGGAGATGGGGCGCAACGCCGGTTCGACGGTGAACCTCGTCATCAAGTCGGGCACCAACGACTTCCACGGCAGCGCCTTCTACTTCAACCGGAACGAAGCGCTGTCCGCCAACTCGCCCGTCGCGGTTCCCGGCGCCGACAAGCGGCCGATTCGCAACAACCAGTACGGGTTCTCGCTCGGCGGTCCGATCGTTCACGGTAAGACGTTCTTCTTCTCGACGCTCGAGATCCAGAAGCTGACGGCCGGGAACACGATCCCGACCACCGCGCCGTCGGACGCGTGGGTGTCGGCCGCCACGCAGCTCATGAACCAGTTCAACGTCCCGGTCAATCCCGTGTCGGTCAACATGCTGGCGCTCTGGCCCGGTCGGAGCGGCGGCGCGGTCGCGCAGAACTTCGTCAGCACCGACGCCAACACGTACAGCAGCGCCAACGGCATCGCGAAAGTCGATCACAATTTCAACTCGATCCACAGCCTCTCGGCGCGCTACTTCGGCGGCGGCGGCGACCAGGTCGCCACGACCAACTCGCCGTACCTCGCCTATTTCCAGGCCGTGCCGAGCCGCATGCACAACGTGTCGCTGGTCGGCACGAGCGTCTTCAGCTCGCACCTCGTGAACCAGCTGGTCGTCGGCTACAACTACTTCAAGCAGACGTTCAACTCCAACGACACCTCGGCCAATCCGATCGCGATGGGGTTCAACACCGGCGTCACCGATCCCGATCTGGCGGGGCCGCCCAACGTCACCATCAACGGGTTCGCCGCAGTCGGCGGTACGCAGCCGCTCGGGCGCGTCGACAAGACCCTGCACTTCACCGACAGCATGTCGTACGCGACAGGCGCCCATCAGATGAAGTTCGGCGGCGAAGCGCGCATGGCCGACCTGTTCGTCTTCTACGACAGCAACAAGCGCGGCACGTTCACCTACGACGGCACGGTCGGTCCGTGGGCGTCCCTCCCGACGTCACAGGCGAGCGCGTCGCTGAAATCGCTGGCCGATTTCATGGCCGGCAGCTACGCGACGGGCATCATCGTGCGCGGCGACACGCATCACGATTACGTGCAGAACTCCTTCGATCTGTTCTTCCAGGACGTCTGGTCCGCGTCCTCGAAGCTCACGTTCAATTTCGGCGCGCGCTACACCTATCCCGGCGTGCTCGGCGCCAGCGACGGGCCGCTGACGAATTTCCTCCCCGACAAGGGCATGGTGTCGACCGATTCGCTGTATCCCGCGGAGAAGGACGCGATCTCCCCACGGCTCGGCGTCACATGGGTTCCGACCGACAGCCGCAAGACCGTGATTCGCGCCGGCTACGGCCTCTTCTACGACATGTTCGCGGTGGCGTTCTTCACCGCCAACACCGGTTTCGCCAACGGCGGCGCGCTCGGCGTGGGCAACAATCCCGGCGGCGACCAGCCGGTCTTCTCGATCACGCAGCGCCGGCTGACGGTCGTCAACAACGTACCGATTTTCGGGACGTCGCCGCAGCCGCCGTACGGCGCCTTCGCCGTCAGCCAGGATCTGAAGCTGCCGTACGTCGAGAACTTCAACGTGAACGTGGAGCGGCAGCTCGGGCCGACGACGATCGCGCAGATCGGCTATGTCGGCACCCGCGGTCACCGGCTGGCGCTGATGCGCGACATCAACGCCGCGACGCCAGGCGCGACGCTCGCGCAATCCCGCCGTCCGTACGCGACGCAGTATCCTGACCTGGCGGCCATCAACGAGCTCGAGTCGATCGGACGGTCCCAGTACAACTCGCTGCAGATGTCGCTCATCCAGAATGCGTGGCACGGCGTGTCTGGACGCCTGAACTACACGCTGTCGCACGCGATGGACAACGGATCGGAGGCACGGAACACCCTGCCGATGATTCAGAACAACATCGACGCCGACTGGGGGAACGCGTCCTTCGACATCCGCCACGTGCTGACAGCAGGGTTCACCTATAACATTCCCGCGTGGGGAAGCGGACGTCTCGGAGACGGGTGGCAGCTGAACACGATCGCGACGTTCACGAGCGGATCGCCGTTCACCATCACGACCGGCACTGATGCCAGCGGCACCGGCGTGCGCTCGGATCGGCCGAACCTGGTCGGCGATCCGTACGCGGGCATCGTCCAGCCAACGACCACACCGCTGTCGGTCCAGTATTTCAACCCGGCCGCGTTCGCCGCGCCGGCCGCCGGTACGTTCGGCAACCTCGAACGCAATGCGCTTTACGGCCCGGGCTTCAAGAGCGTCGACGTGTCGCTCTTCAAGACGACGAAGCTGAGCGGCGGCTCGTCGCTCCAGGTGCGCCTCGAGATCTTCAACCTGTTCAACACGATCAACTGGGCGAATCCCGGCGCGGTGCTCGGCACCTCCACGACGTTCGGCGTCATCACCAATACGCGAAACGCCAACAACGCGCCCGGCATCGGAGCGGGAGAGCCGTTCAATGTGCAGCTGGCGGCCAAGTTCATTTTCTGATGTCGTCGCACGCGGCGCGACGATCGTGAACTGGCCACGAAATTCACGAAATTCACGAAAAGAAACTCGATAGAGGTTTCGTGGGTTTCGTGTTTTTCGTGGCAGTTCGAGAGGCCTGCGTGCCGTCGCTGACCGGTGTACTATCGAGGACCGTTCTTCTAACGGGTTGTCCATGATGAAACGACGACTGGTACTCTCTTCGCTCCTGGCGCTTGGCTGTGCCGGGCCTCTCCTGATTGACGCGGTGCCGCGCCTTTTGGCGCAGCAGGGCCGAATCGACCCTGCGCTCTACAGCGGTCTCCGCTGGCGGAGCATCGGTCCCTTTCGCGGCGGACGCGTGAACGGCGTCAGCGGCGTGCCTGGGCAGCCCAACACGTTTTACTTCGGCTCGGTCGGCGGCGGTGTCTGGAAGACGACCAACGCGGGGCGGACGTGGAACCCGATATTCGATTCGCAGCCGATCGCGTCGATCGGCGCAATCGGGGTCGCGCCGTCCAATCCCAATGTCGTCTACGTCGGCACGGGCGAGGCCGACATGCGCTCGCAGATCTCGTACGGCAACGGGATGTACAAGTCGACCGATGCCGGAAAGACCTGGTCGCACATCGGTCTCGACAACACCCGTCAGATTGGCCGCGTGCTCGTCGACCCGCAGAATCCAGACGTCGTGTTCGTCGCCGCGCTCGGCCACGTCTACGGCGCCAACCCCGATCGAGGCGTGTACCGGACGCGCGACGGTGGCGCGACCTGGCAGAAGGTGTTGTTCAAGGGGAACGACGTCGGCGCGATCGATCTCAATTTCGACCCGACGACGTCGCAGACGATCTACGCATCGCTGTGGAACACGCGCCGTCCGCCGTGGAGCATCTATCCGCCGTCGTACGGGCCGGGCAGCGGGTTGTACAAATCGACCGACGGCGGCGCCAACTGGCAGCAGCTGACGTCGGGACTTCCGACGGACGGCGTCGGACGGATCGGTGTCGCCGTCGCTCCGTCCAATCGCTCCCGCGTCTACGCCATCGTCGATGCGAAGGAGGGCGGCCTGTTCCGCTCTGACGATGCCGGTGCGACGTTCGTGAAGGCGTCGGGCGACGCGCGGATCTGGGGACGGGGATGGTATTTCGGAAAGATCGTCGTCGATCCGAAGAATGCCGACCTCCTCTACATCTCGAACACGGGCGTCTACCGGTCGCGCGACGGCGGCCGCACGTTCGGAGAGCCGTTCAAGGGATCGCCAGGCGGCGACGATTATCACCAGCTCTGGATTTCTCCGGAGGACTCCAATCGCATGATCCTCGGCGGCGATCAAGGCGCGGTGATCAGCGTCGACGGGTTGAACGATCATCCGACGTGGAGCTCCTGGCTGAACCAGGCGACCGCCCAGGTCTACCGCATCGCGGTCGACAACGCGTTCCCCTATTGGGTCACCGGCGCGCAGCAGGACAGCGGCGCGGTTCGCGTGCGCTCCAGAGGGCGTTTTGCCGGCATCACCATGCGGGATTGGGAACCGCTCTGCGCGGGAGGAGAGAGCGGGTACACCGCGCCTGATCCACTGAACCCTGACATCGTCTACGGCGGCACCGTCGAGAAGTGCAACGTCTCGACGGGAAAAATCGATCGGATTTCACCGGAAGTCGATTTGCCGACACCGCCGCGCCACACGTGGACGCTGCCGCTCGTGTTCTCGCCGGCCGATCAGCACGCGCTGTACTTCAGCGATCAGTATTTGTTCAAGACGACGGATGGCGGTCAGCACTGGGCTCGCATCAGCGACGACATGACGCGCGAGAATCCGGGCGTGCCGCCGAATCTCGACGCGGCAACGGCAGCCGACGCGCCGGCGCAGTCCAAGCGCCTTGGCGTCATCTACACGATCGCGCCGTCGGCCGTGAAGGCGCCGCTGCTCTGGATCGGCACCGACGACGGCTACATCCATCTCACGCAGGACGACGGCAAGACGTGGGCGAACGTCACGCCGCGCGAGGTGAACGCGTGGAGCAAGATCGTGATGATCGAGGCGTCGCACTTCGACGCGAACGAGGCCTATGCGGCCGTCGATCGCCACCGGCTCGAAGACAACGAACCGTACATTTACCGCACCAGGGATGCCGGCAAGACGTGGCAGAAGATCACCAACGGCCTGCCGGCCGGTGTGTACATGCAGACGGTGAAGGAAGATCCAAAGCGGCGGGGACTGCTGGTAGTCGGCACGGAGCTCGGCGTCTTCGTCTCATTCAACGACGGCGATGAGTGGCAGCCGCTTCAGCTCAATCTGCCGCCGGTGTCGATGCGCGATCTCGCGTTCCACGACGCCGATCTCATCGTCGCGACTCATGGGCGCGGATTCTGGGTGCTCGACGACATCAGCGTGCTGCGCCAGGCCGCCGATGCGGCGTCGGCGACGTCGCATCTGTTCAAGCCGTCCGACGCGTTCATCCTGCCTCCGGGCACAGACGATGGAACGCCGACGCAGAAGGACGAGCCGGAAGCAGAGAATCCGCCCACGGGGGCGATCATCGATTACTACTTGAAGACGGCGGCAAGCGGACCGGTCACGATCGAGATCCTCAATGCGGCCGGCGCGACGGTTCGACGGTTCTCGAGCTCTGATCCGGTGCCGGCTGTCGATCCTGCGACGCTGGCCGTCAATGCGATCTGGCAGCGCGCGCAGGATCCGCCGTCGGCGTCGGCCGGCATGCACCGATTCGTCTGGGACTTGCGTCCCGAGCCGCCAGCGGGCGGACGCGGACGGGGCGGGCGCGGCGGCGGTGGCGGTGGAGGAGGAGGGCGTGGCGGTCTGCCGCCGGTTGCGCCCGGGGCGTTCTCGGTCAGGCTCACTGTGAACGGGCAAAGCTTCACGCAGCCCATCACGGTCAAGGCGGATCCACGGGACCGGTAGACGTTCGCCATGAATGGACTGAGCTGGCCATGGATTGCGTTCATGGCCACGGCGCCGCCCGTCGTC
>DASSGK010000376.1:0-6440 GCA_035693505.1 Vicinamibacterales bacterium | reverse complement strand
GTGGAGAGCAACCTGGAGGACGCGGTCTACAACCTCGCCGACGAGAACATCCGCTATCTGTACAACAACTGGGTCGCGCTGTTGCCCTCGGCCGAGGATCGCGATCGGGCGGTTCGGGGACGGCTCGCCGTGGAATCGCGGCTGGCGAGGAAATTCGCCGCGGTCCTGGTCGATGCGCCAGCACCGCAGAAGAAGAGGCTGCTGCGGGCGCTCACCGAGTTTCCGTTACGCCGCGGCGACATCTACGATCCCGAGGCAGACATCGCCGCGCCGGCGCCGCCGGTGTACAACCGCATCGGCAACGACATCGAACAGATCGCGTTCTTTGGCGAAAGCGGCGCGCGGATCGCACGAGCGCTCTCTCCCCTCCTGGACGGACCGGATGCCGAGATGCGAAGGCTTGCCGCCGAGGCCGCGCTGCTGGTGCGCGACGTGCGGTTCGGTGATGTCAACCGCATCGCGGGGCCCATGAGCCCCGAAGCCAACGGACTGTCCGCGAAGATGGAAAGAATTCCGGAAGCGGCCGAGGCGCTAAGCATTCTGAAACCACCGCCACCGCCGGCGGGTGGCGCGACGGGACCCGCCGCGCGCGCGACGCGAAGGCTGGACGAGGCGTTTTTCCGCGGCTACGTGGAGCCGATCCTCACGAAGCGCGGACGCGACGGGTATGCCTGCGTCCATTGCCATGCGACGCACACGCTGTTCAACGGGACGTTCTCGACGGCATTGAACGTGGTGGACCAGGCGAATCCCGAGAACAGCCTCATCCTGCGCAAACCGACGTCGAGTTCGGAGACCGAGGGCGTCGCCGGGTCCGCGACCCTGGCGCATGGAGGCGGCATTCGGTTCACGAAAGATTCGCCGGAATACGCCACGATCCTCGAATGGATCAAAGGCGCCAGGGAGTAAGCGTCTACACGATGGCAGCCCGGACATCACGCTCGACGTCGAAGGCCGCTCGCCCAACCACCGTCGCCGCCTACCTGGCCTCGCTCACTCCGGAAAAGCGGGCCGTGATCGAAGAGGCCCGCGCGCTCGTTCGCAAACACATCCCCAAGGGGTACGCGGAGTTCATGAACTGGGGCGTGATCAACTGGGGGATCCCGCTCGAAAAGTTTTCCGACACGCACAACGGGCAGCCGCTCTGCTACGTAGGCCTCGGCGCGAAAAAAAGCTACAACTCGCTGTACCTGATGGGCGCGTACAACACGAACGGGACGTACACGACGCCGTTCGCCGAGAAGCTGCTCGTCGACGCATTCAAGAAGGCCGGGAAGCGGCTCGACATGGGGAAATGCTGTCTCCATTTCAAGCAGTTCGACGACCTCGAGCTCAAGTCGGTCGCGAAAGTGATCGCGATGTCGACGCCGAAGGAGTACATCGCGTACTACAAGCGCGTGAAAGGAATCGACTGACGACACTGAGCGCGCCATCACGGTCGTGATGCTGCGTCGAGTTGATCGTCGCGCGAGTGGCGGTCCCGAACTCGCACCCGCGTGATTACCGCAGGCGTCGGCGAATGCGTTCGCCTTCTTCGGCAGAGAAGCGGAACTGGCCCTGTGCCACGCCGTTCACGACATCGGTCCGAGTCCAGACGGCTCGCATCAGCCCGAGGCCTGTATGGGCGTGCGGGCCGAGCAGCAGATGGCCCAGTTCGTGCGCGATCACAAAGCCGAACAAGACCTCCGAGTTGACGCCGCAGGCTTGCGCCAACGCTTGCACGTCACCGTAGAACACGGAGATAGTCGGGGCAATCGGCAACAGCGTGGCGGAACCCAGCACGCTGCCGGTGGCGGTCAGCGAATGGTTGCCGTGGTCGAGCAGGGTCAAGTCGACGACGAAAGGACTCGAAGGATCGGATGTCAGCCGATTAGAGTTGTCCCAGACGATCGTCACGTCGACTCGCTCGAACAGCCTCGCCGCTTGCTCGAGGGCACGTCGTTGGACCGCGGGAGGGGCGCCGACAAGATCTGTGACGCGCACGGCGATGGCACGCGACGCTTCGACGCGCTCGGACGCCCTCAGAGGTAACACCATCGCCGCCAGTATCCACACGACAGCGACGATCGATAAGCGGGCATGGCCGGGAGTCACTCTGCCGTGGTCATGCGCCGGACGGAACAGTTCACAAGCGCTCCTCCTTGTGATCCTCTTTGCGACTCACTCAGCGGATGTGACTGGTAGCCTTGAAGGCGGCGAGAGACGGGTAGATCGGGGAGGGCGCGTCACAAATCGTGGCGCGCCGGCAAAGGATCAAAGGTGGGCGAGAAAGACGACGAATTGCGCGCGCTGATGCTCGCCTACCAGGGCGGGTCGCGCGAGGCATTTCAGGAGATTTACGCGGCACTCGCGCCCGAGCTGCGCCGCTATCTGCGCCATCTCGTGATGGGTGCGGACGTGGCGGACGACCTGCTCCAGGAGACGTTTCTACAGATGCATCGGTCGCGGCGCGCCTACAATCCGGCGTACGCGGTTCGTCCGTGGGCATTTGGCCTGGCCCGCAATGTGTTTCTGATGAACCAGCGGGCGACGCGCCGGTTCATGGCGCTTCACGATGCCCGCGCCGACCTTCCGGAGATCGCGGTTCCGGCAGACGTGGAGCGGCTCGGCTCCGCCGACGAGATTCGACAGTGCCTCGCGGGCCTCACCTCGGAACAGGCGGAAGCGTTCCTGTTGCACCACGAATGGGGATTCACGTTCGACGAGATCGCCGGCATGCTCGGCGTGACCGCTGTCGCCGCCCGCGCACGCGCCAGTCGGGGCATGGCGGATCTGCGAAGCGCATTGATCGGTCTGAGAGGAGTCCGCGCATGACGCAGGATCAGACACAACCGTCTGCGGCCTTGTTGAGCAGGATCTCGGCGGACTTGCGGCCAGTCACGGCGTCACCGGTGCCATCGCGCGTGGCGTTGCGGGTGGCACCGGTGGCCGTGGTGACGGCGCTGGCCATTCTGTTTTCAATTGGCTTGCGCCGGGACGCGACGACGCTGGGACCGCTGGTGACCTGGGGCGCTTCGCTCGTGATGGTCACCCTCGGCGTGCTGCTCGTGTGGATCGCCGCCCGCGAAAACACGCCGGCCCACCGGCTGCCAACGCCATGGGTCAACTCCGCGCTTGCTGCGACGTGGCTGATCCTGATCGCTATCGCCGGGTGGACCTTCGCCGCCAGCCCCAAGGTCTTCTGGTCAGACGTCGCGCTGTCACGTGCAGGCATCGTGTGTGCGGCGGGAGGTACCCTCGCGGGTGCGGTACTCGTGGCGGCATTTGCGACGGCCTTTCGGGATGCCCTGGCCGCGCGCCCAAGTCTGACAGGCGCCCTGTACGGAAGCGGGGCCGGCATTGTCGTGAATGCCGGCTGGCGGCTGGCATGTCCCATTTCCACGCCGTGGCACTTTTTTGCCGCGCATGGACCCGCCGTAGCCGCAACAACGCTGCTGGGAGTGGTCGCGGCAAACGTGATCGCGAAACGAAGCCGTCGTGTCGAGTAGCGGACGATCGGCGGCACGTCCTCAATGAAAGGCAATCAATGAACCGCCCGTCCACGTGGCTCGTCGGGGTCTCGATGCTTTTGCTCGCCCCAATTCCAGCGCGCGCGCAGACGGCAAAAGCGGCCGAGCCCGCTGTCGCGGCAGCCAACGCGCGCGTCGTGACAGAGCTGCCGTTTGCCGACCGCCAGGACTTCGACGATGCGATGCGCGGATTCATCGCGACATCACCGAACGAGCAGAATCACTACCAGTTCCTGCAGCAGGCCGCTGCACCGCCGACGGTCAATCCAAGCCTGTGGCGGCTGGCTCAGCTGAACGCGCTGAACGGCCTCTTCAAGATCGCGGACGGCGTCTACCAGATTCGCGGCTTCTCGCTGGCCAACATGACGATCGTCGAAGGCGCGACCGGCGTGATCGTCGTCGATCCCCTCTCCACGGTCGGATCGGCCCGCGAGGCGATCGACCTCTACTTTCAGCATCGGCCGAAACGGCCGGTGGTCGCCGTGGTGTACACGCACAGCCACCGTGACCACTATGGTGGCGTCAAGGGAGTCACGAGTGACGCGGATGTCGCGAGCGGCCGCACGAAGGTGCTCGCGCCCGCCGGATTCATGGACGCCGTAGTGTCCGAAACCGTGATCGCCGGCAACGCCATGGCCCGACGCGCACAGTATCAGTTCGGCACCCCGCTGCCGCGCGGCGAACGGGGCAACGTCGACGCCGGACTGGGCAAGAACGACAACCGCGGCGCCACCAACAGCGCGTCGATTATCGCGCCGACCGACTCCATCGCGCAGGCGGTAGAAACCCGAACGATCGACGGCGTGTCATTCGTGTTTCAGCTCGCGCCCGCGTCAGAGGCGCCGGCCGAGATGCACTTCTTCCTGCCGCAGACCAGGGTGCTCGACCTCGCCGAAAACGCGACGCACACGCTGCACAATCTGCTGCCGCTCCGAGGGACCGAAGTCCGCGACGCTAAGGGATGGTCGCATTTTATCGGCGAGGCGCTCGAGCAATTCGGCTCTGATGCGCAGGTGCTTGTCGCGCAGCACCACTGGCCGGTGTGGGGAAACGAGCACGTCACGCGCACGCTTCGCCAGCAGCGCGATCTCTACAAGTTCGTTCACGATCAGAGCGTCCGGATGATGAACCAGGGCTACACGCCGGCGGAGATCGCGGAAGCGCTGACGCTCCCGCCGAGTCTGGCGAAGGAGTGGTCGGCAAGGGGCTACTACGGGACGCTTCAGCACAACAGCAAGGCGGTGTATCAGAAGTACATCGGTTGGTACGACGGCAACCCCAGCAACCTGAACCCGCTCCCGCCGACCGAGGCCGGGAAGAAGTTCGTCGAGTACATGGGCGGCACAGCCGCCGTCATCGCGAGGGCACGCGATGATTTCAAGCAGGGAAACTACCGCTGGGTGGCGCAGGTGATGAACCAGGTCGTCTTCGCCGACCCCGGCAACACGGACGCGCGAGCGCTCGCTGCCGATGCGCTCGAGCAGATGGGCTATCTGGCCGAATCGGCGACGTGGCGCAATGCGTACCTCCTCGGCGCGCAGGAGCTTCGCGGCGGCTCGCCGGCTCCCCGACGATCGAGCCTCGATCCGGACATGTTGCACGCGATGCCCATCGACTGGGTGTTCGACGTGCTCGGCACGCACGTGGACGGTGCGCGCGCTCAGGCGACCCGCATCGTGGTCAACTGGCGCTTCACCGATACGGGGCAGCGGCTGGCATCGACGCTCGAGGATGCGGCCCTGACCTACGTGGTTGGCAAAGAGGCTCGCGACGCCGATGTGTCGGTGACGCTCACGCGCGAGGCGCTCGAAGCGATCCTGCTCGGTCGCCAGACGCTGGCGGCGGCGCTGCAACAGGGGATCGTCGCGACGACCGGGAACGCCGGCAAACTGACCGAGCTGACGAGCCTGCTGGACGATTTCGACGCGTCCTTCCCGGTGATCGAGCCTCGCAGGCGTTAGTGAGTCGGAACTAAGCGAATCGTGGCAGCAGGCGAACCGCGTTGTCGCGATCGACGGCACGCAGGTCCGCCTGGCTGAACATGCCGGTAGCGGCAATCGCCGCGGCTGCGGATGCGGCGGAGCCGCCGGGTGGGAAATCGGTCCCGAACACGATCTGTGACGGCTCGACCAGTTGGAGAAGCGATGCGACGGCGCCCTTGTTCGCGGCACCAGCGAGATCGTAATAGAACTTTCTTGCCTCGGCCATGAACCCGTTGGGCAGCGCGTCTTTCGCAGCGTTCGACCCACCCTCGACGCGGCCCGCGAGGAACGGCAGACTGCCTCCCGCGTGTGACCAGATGAAACGGATCGCCGGAAACCGCGCGGCGTCGCCGCTGAACGCCACGCCGATAATCGCCCGCGAGGTGTCCGTGCCGTACTCGATGCTCCCCGGCCCAACCCCGTACTCAAGACTCCGGCAGCAGCTTGCAGCCGTCGGATGGACGGCGACAACGGCCTTGCGCCGATTGAGTTCTTCCATCACCGGCCGGAACGCCTTGTTGCCCAGCCACACATCGTCGTAACTCGTCAGCAGGCCGATGCCGTCGGCCTTCAGCGTGTCGTACGCGTACGCGATCTCTTGGAGCGAGGCGTCGACGTCCGGGAGCGGCAGCGTCGCAAACAGCCCAAAACGCGTGGGGTGGGCCTGCACGAGGTTCGCGCCGAATTCGTTGCACGCGCGCGCCAGGACTCGCGTCTTGTCCTTGTCGCCGAACCAGACGCCAGGGTTCGTGATCGAGAGGATCGAGGCGGCAACGCCTCCCTTATCCATATCCGCGAGCGACAGTTCGGCCGTCCACCGCAGGTTCGCAGCGTTCAGCAGCGGCCGGCCCTTCACTTCCGCCATCCACTCGGGTGGCGCAAAATGATGGTGCATATCGATTCGCCTCGGGTTCGGGGCGCCTGCGTCGCGCTGCGGTTGAACAGACGC
>DASSGK010000375.1:0-2246 GCA_035693505.1 Vicinamibacterales bacterium | reverse complement strand
GTGCAGCGATGACGACGCGTTTGCCCGAGCGAATGGTCGGCGCGATCGTCTCATGCCAGTAGGGAAGAAACCGTTCGACAGTGTCTTTGAGCGACTCGGTCAGCGGCAACACCTTCGGATCGAGCTCGCGATACCGCGGATCGCGTGACGGGTGGCGGTCGTCGTCCGCCGTGA
Source organism: Vicinamibacterales bacterium (assembly GCA_035693505.1). GTDB lineage: Bacteria > Acidobacteriota > Vicinamibacteria > Vicinamibacterales > CAVVIG01 > CAVQFC01. Next base: position 2,072 of record DASSGK010000375.1, on the reverse strand, counting down.
GCGGCGGGGGCGGCGTGTTGTAGCTGCGGCGCCAGACTTTAATCTGCGCCTCGCCGTGCTTGGCGGCGGTCTCGGCTTTGTTCAAGCCCTGCAGCGCGCCGTAGTGCCGCTCGTTGAGACGCCAGTCCTTCGTCACGGGAATCCACAACAAGTCGAGCTCGTCGAGCGCAATTCCCAGCGTGCGAATGGCGCGCTTCAGCACCGACGTGAACGCGACGTCGAAGGTGTAGCCGCCGGCTTTCAGCAGCTGTCCCGCGGCTTTCGCCTCTTCGCGTCCGCGTTGGGACAAATCGACGTCGGTCCACCCGGTGAACCGGTTTTCCTTGTTCCACGTGCTTTCGCCGTGACGGAGGAGAACGAGCTTAATCATCGTGCGAGCGCTCGAATCGCCGATCGGCCGGCGAAGGTGGCCGCCGCGCCAAGTTCTTCTTCGATGCGCAGCAGCTGGTTGTATTTGCAGATGCGATCGGTGCGGCTGGCCGATCCGGTTTTGATCTGACCCGCGGCGGTGCCCACGGCGAGATCCGCAATCGTCGAGTCTTCCGTCTCACCCGATCGGTGAGAAATCACCGACGCGTACTTCGCGTCGCTGGCCATGCGGACCGCGTCCAGCGTCTCAGTGACGGTCCCGATCTGATTCAGCTTGACGAGCAGCGCGTTGCCGATGCCGTCTGCGATCCCGCGCTTCAGGATCTCCGGATTCGTCACGAAAACGTCGTCGCCGACCAGCTGCACTTTCGCGCCGAGTGCCTTCGTTAGCGACTTCCAGCCGTCCCAGTCGCCTTCGGCAAGCCCGTCTTCGATCGAGACGATCGGGTACTGCCGCAGCCAGTCTTCATAGAGCGTGATCATCTGGTCGGACGTGCGGTCCGGCTCACCTGACTTCTTAAAAGTGTACTTGCCGCCGCCGGCCCATAGCTCGCTCGAGGCGACGTCGAGCGCCACATAGATGTCTTGTCCGGCGCGCATGCCGACCTTATTCACGGCTTCGAGCACGACTTCAATGGCTTCGCGATTCGATTTCAGGTTTGGTGCGAATCCGCCTTCGTCGCCGACGCCCGTCGACTGGCCCTGCTTCTTCAGGATGCCGCGGAGCGCGTGAAAGATCTCGGCGCCTGCGCGAAGCGCCTCCGCGAACGAGCTGGCGCCGACGGGCATCACCATGAATTCCTGGAAGTCGACGCTCGTGTCCGCGTGCGCGCCGCCGTTCAGGATGTTCATCATCGGCACTGGCAGCGTGAACCGATTGCCGCCGTACAGGTTGGCCAGATGCTTATAGAGCGGCACCCGTTTGGTGGCGGCTTCGGCGCGCACGGCGGCCATCGAGACGCCGAGCACCGCGTTCGCCCCCAGCTTGCTCTTCGTCGGCGTCCCGTCGAGCGCGATCATCGCGTCGTCGAGCCCACGCTGGTCGAATTCCCGATTGACGATCGCTGTGGCGATCGCCCCGTTTACGTTCGCGACGGCCTTGCGCACGCCTTTGCCGCCGTACCTCGCCTGATCGCCGTCACGCAGCTCGAGCGCCTCGCGTTCGCCTGTCGACGCGCCGGAGGGCACGGCCGCGCGTCCGAAGGCGCCGCCGTCGAGCGTCACGTCGACTTCGACCGTCGGGTTGCCGCGCGAGTCGAGGATTTCGCGCGCATGCACGCTGGTGATTTTCACAGTGAGTCCTTAGATTTTGGAAAACGGCGGTCAGGCGCCGCCGCCCCGTCGATCGGCATCGGCTTCGAAGCGCAGTGCCTCCTCGCCGAGCGGTCCAATCAACGGTTCGTCATCGGTCGTGACGACGACGATGCCGGCGTCGGTCACGGTGTGGCGGCGCCGGTCTTCTTCGAGGTCGTAGCCGATCAGGGCGCCGCGGGGAATCAGCACGTCGCGATCGATTATCGCCCGCCGGATGCGCGCGTGCCGCCCAACCCGGACGCCCGGCATCAAAATACATTTCTCGATGTGCGAAAAGCTGTGCACGCGGACGTTCGGGCACAGCACGCTGCCGTAGATGCTGCTTCCCGACACGATGCACCCGGGTGAAATCACCGAGTCGAGTGCTTGTCCGCACCGGCTGCCCTGCT
>DASSGK010000374.1:0-2825 GCA_035693505.1 Vicinamibacterales bacterium | reverse complement strand
GACGGCGTGCTGACGATCGAAGGCGAGCGCACGCAGGAGAAGGAGGAAAAAGGGAAGAAGTTCCACAAGACGGAGCGCTCGTACGGCAAGTTCGTGCGCCAGTTCGCGCTGCCGGCCGAAGTCGACGCCGCCAAGGTGCAGGCCGAGTACAAAGACGGTGTGCTCAACGTGCATCTGCCGAAGACGGCCGTCGCCAAACCGTCGGCCGTGAACATCAAAGTCGCGTGATCACCTGACTGGCGTGAACGATGCGTCATCGACTCACATGTCCGCCGACCGGAGAGGGCCTGATGGAAGGAACGCGTGAAGTGGCGCGCGCGTGCGGATCCAATCCGATCCGGTTGGCGGCGTGGGCGACATGCGTGGTCCCATGCGCCCCGCCCTAGATGTCTCGAGAAGACGATGATGCGCAGGTTCCTGCTCGGCTGCGGCGTGCTCTCGTCGCTGCTCTATGCGGCCATGACCGTGCTTGTGGCGAGCAGTGGGATGCGTACAGACCTGCTTTTCAATCCGCTCCCAGGCTTGGCCGTCTACGTGCGCACTGGGAATCACGCGTGGCATTCGGTCTAAGTCGCTGCGGATGCTTGTTATGCGCGGGCCATTTCTTGCACTTCGTCCCGCAGCGCCGCCGGAATCCTCGATAACCGGTGGTGCGAGTCGGGGTCCTGCCGGTTTGTGGGCACCCCTCGCTAGAGCAAGCCGCCGCATTGCTGGAATTCCGCCGCTACGTGACCGCGAGCGCAACCCGCCGGCTCGAGTCGCTCGCGCCATCCGAGACGCGCGATCGATGCGCGATGACGACGCGGGTCTGTCACGGAAAGCCGTACGTCGAAATCCTCCGTCGGGCCGCCGACGCGGCCGACGATCTCATTGTTCTGGGCGTTCACGGTCGAAAATTGATCGACGTGGCGATGTTCGGCTCGACGACGAATCAGGTCGTGCGGCGCGCGGCCTGTCCTGTGGTGACCCTGCGGCGGTGACCGAGCTCACACAGGCGACCACGATCCGCGCCACAGCATCTGCAACACTCACAGAGACGTTAGCGGTTGGATCGACACCAATGAAACGTGTTCAACCGATGATGGCGCTGGCGGTTGTCCTTGCCCTGTCCGCCCTCGTGAGTGGTTGGGATCGGGACATTCCGGTGTCTCGCGGACGGCGGCTGGTCGAACTCTCCGGCCAGTCACGACCCGCCTTCACTCAGGTCCCAGCCGCTGACATCGGAGCGGCCATCAAGGCCGAGCTGTCCAGCGCTCTCATTTCAACGACAAACCCGCTGACACGTCGCGAGCAGGTGGAATTGAAAACGCTGTACGAGGAGGGAGGGCACAGCCCGCTCTGGGTCGATGCCGGTGGCCGGCCCCAGTCGTGTGCGATCGATGCGCTCACGCTGCTCCGCAGCGCTGAAGATGACGGTCTCGACCCGGCGGACTACTCCCTGGATCGTCTCGATCGTCTCGTGGCGACCGTGCGGCCCGGGTCACCGACGGTCGTTCGAGACCTGGCCGCCGTTGACGTCGCATTGAGCGCGCTGATGCTCCGCTATCTGCATGACGTGCACAGCGGACGAGTGGATCCATCGGCGCTTGGCTTACGGCTGAGCGTGCCGACCGATCACCACGACTTCGCGGCGCTGCTGCGATCGGCGATTGCCGGCCATCGGCTCGTCGAGACGGTGGCGGATCTGAGACCTCAATTCGCGCAGTACCGAGCCCTCCGTACCATGCTGGCTCGGTACCGATTGTTCGCTCCCGCCGCAGTCTCCGCCCAGGAACGGCTGCCACCCCTTGCGAGCGTCGTGCATCCCGGGGAGCGATACGCGGGGATCGACGCGCTCTATCGGCTTCTCGCGACAGTCGGCGATCTGCCGGGGGGAACAGCGGCGCCCGCAGCGTCGACGGCATACGAAGGAGCACTCGTGGAGGGCGTGAGACGGTTTCAGGTCCGCCACGGTCTCTCCGCCGATGGAGTTCTCGGCAAGAGCACCCAGGCGGCCTTGCGCATTCCGCTCGCACGGCGCGTCCGGCAGATCGAGCTCGCGCTCGAACGACTGCGGTGGCTGCCGCACCTGGGCGACGAACGTCTGGTCGCGATCAACAGTCCGATGTTCCGGCTCTGGACGTGGGACACGATTCCGCCGAACGGCGAACCCCTGTTCGGCATGAACGTGATCGTCGGCCGTGCGCTCCGCACTCAGACGCCGGTCTTCGTTGAACAGTTGCGGGAGGTCGTCTTCAGGCCGTACTGGAATGTGCCTCCGTCGATCGCTCGCCATGAGATCGTCCCTCAGATCGAACGTAATCCTGGCTACCTGACTCGGGAGAACATGGAGATCGTGAGCGGGCCTGGCGACGATGCGCAGGCGGTCCCCGAAACGGCGGAGAACGTCTCCCTGCTCCGGCAGGGCCGGCTGCGGGTCCGTCAACGTCCCGGGCCGAAGAATGCGCTGGGGCTGGTCAAGTTCGTTTTCCCCAACGCTGAGAACGTGTACATGCACGGCACGCCGGCTCAGGAGCTCTTCAGCCGGAGCCGCCGTGACTTCAGCCATGGCTGTGTGCGTGTCGAAGACCCGGTCGCGCTGGCAGAGTGGGCGCTCAAGGAGCGCCCCGAATGGACGCGTGCCCGCATCCTGGCCGCGATGAGCGGAACGCAAACGATTCACGTGTCGCTGTTGCAGCCGATTCGAGTGATCCTCTTCTACACGACGGCAGCCGTCATGCCGGACGACGGCACGATCCATTTTGCGGAGGATATCTACGCGCACGATGCGGCGCTCGATCGAGCGCTTGCGCGCGGCTCGCGCGTAGTCCGCCCGGCCCGCCTGC
>DASSGK010000373.1:0-2626 GCA_035693505.1 Vicinamibacterales bacterium | reverse complement strand
CGCGGGGCTGAAGCCCCGGGCCACACATCCAGGGGGAGGGATGTCATGCGCGTGACGCTTACAATGCTGCTTGGTCTGGTAGTGGGTGCGAGCATCGTGTCCAGTCAGCAGGCGCCGACCGGCTACGACGACACGCCGATGCAGCCCAACGGACGCTGGCACATTCACGACGGCAAACGGCCGCAACCGCCGATCGTGACGCCAGGTCCGCTGTCGCCGGCCCCGCCGCCCCAGGATGCGACGGTGCTCGTCGGACCCGCGGCAGACAAGAGCGCGTGGCAGATGATGGACGGCACGCCCGTCACATGGTCCATGAGCGATGGTGTGCTGTCGACGGGCAAAGGGATGATCCGCACGCGCGCGGAATTCACCGACTATCAGCTGCACGTCGAATTCGCCACGCCGAAAGAGGTCAAGGGCAACAGCCAGGAGCGCGGCAACAGCGGCGTGTTCCTGAACGGCAAATTCGAAATCCAGGTTCTCGACAGCTACCAGAACATCACGTATCCGGACGGCCAGGCCGCCGCGATGTACGGACAGTATCCGCCGATGGTGAACGCCTCCAGGCCGCCAGGGGAATGGCAGTCATACGACATCGCCTTCACCTCGCCGCGTTTCGGAGCCGGAGGGAAGCTCGAGAAGCCGGGCGTCGTCACGGTCCTTCACAACGGCATCGTCGTTCACGCGGCAACGGCGTTCTGGGGACCGACGGCACACAAGAAAATTGATCCCTACGCGCCGGACAATGCCAGGGGGCCGATCGCACTCCAGGATCACGGGAACCCTGTTCGGTACCGCAACATCTGGATCAGAGCGCTCAAGGAATCCGGTGAGTAAGTAGATATGACATACGAAACCCTTTCGCGGCAGTTCGCGCCAACCTGGACCAGGCTGACGATCGCCGCGCTGGCCATCTTTGCGTGCTCCGTCGTTTACGCGGCCGCCGACGATCCGAAATCGATCGTCGCGGCGCTCGACACGCAGTATCAGGCGGCGGTGAAAGCCAACGATGCGGCGACGATGGACCGGATCCTGGCGGACGACTTCGTGCTCGTGACCGGCCGGGGACAGGCGTTCAAGAAAGCCGACCTGCTCAAGGACGCGCGCGACAAGACGACCATCTACGAGCATCAGGAAGAGGAGGCCGGTTCACAGACCGTCCGCGTCTGGGGCGACACGGCCGTCGTCACCGCCCTTCTGTGGATCAAAGGCACGCGCGCGGGAACGCCGATTGACTACAAGCTGTGGTTCAGCGATACCTACGTGCGGATGAACGGCGGGTGGAAATACGCGTTCGGCCAGGCGTCGATCGCGCTGCCGAAACCATAGCGACAGGAGAGACCGATGGGTGTCAACCGGCGGCAGTTCTTCGCGGCGGCTGGCCTGCCCGCGCTCGCGCTCGGCGTGTCGCGGACGAATGGCGGCGAGGCCGCACCCGTGGATGTCTCAGCGGATCGCACCATCCGTCTCAGCGGTGACGGCATCCCGCTGACGCCGCCCCAATACGCGGCGTTGCTCACCCGCCTGCTCGAACAGCAGTCGATGACGCCCGACTCCTACTCGCTCGGCGGCATCGTCGAACAGCTGGAAGCCGACTGCGCGCGGATGCTGGGAAAGGAGCGCGCGATCTTCATGCCGACAGGCACGCTCGCCAACCACATGGCGGTGCGCGCCCTGGCCGGCGGTTCGAGCCGGGTCCTCGTTCAGGAGGACAGCCACTTCTATCAGGACGAGGGGGACTGCGCGCAGACGCTCAGCAACCTGACGCTGATGCCGCTGGCGCCCGGGAAGGCGACCTTCACCGCAGACGAAGTGCAGCACGTGATCGATCAGACCAGGGGCGCGCGCGTCGTCTCGCGCGTGTCGGTGATCGCCGTCGAAAGCCCCGTGCGTCGCAAGCAGGGCGAGCACTTCGACGCCGGCGAGCTCGCGAAGATCATCGCGATCGCCAGGCGCGAGGGCATCCGGCTCCATCTGGATGGCGCGCGGCTGTTCCTGCAGGCGGCTTACACCGGCGACAACGTTGTCGAGTACGCCAGGCCGTTCGACACCGTGTACGTGTCCCTCTACAAGTATTTCAACGCGGCGTCCGGCGCGATTCTCGCCGGCCCGCGTTCGATCATCGACGGGATGTATCACGGCCGGCGGATGTTCGGCGGCGGTTTGAACACCGTCTGGCCTTTCGCGCTCGTCGCGAGGCACTACCTCGACGGCTTCAGCCAGCGCTACGCGTCCGCAGTCAAGATCTCCGAGGACCTGATTCGTGGGCTGTCAGCGCACGGCGCATTCGCCGTCGAGCGCATTCCGTCCGGGACGAACCTGTTCCGCTTGCGAGTGCACGGGGTCGACGCCGAGGGCTTGCGGAAACGGTTGGCGGCGCGCGGCGTGATGCTGCCGGCGCCGCAAGGCGAGACGTTCCTGATCGGCGTGAACGAGACGATCAACCGCACGACGGCGCCGGAACTGCTCGACGCCTTCGCACAGGCGTTGAAGGCCTAACTCCTTTTGAGTTGGGCGCCGCCGGAGGTCAAGGCCCGTTCGACGGCCGGCAGATTCGCCGACGCGGGATTCTGGACGCCGACGAGAATCATTCCGTCGGTGACGGCAGGATCGTAGAGCGTCGGTC
>DASSGK010000372.1:0-5409 GCA_035693505.1 Vicinamibacterales bacterium | reverse complement strand
CTCCCGGTCCCGGCCAACCTCCGGTGCCACACGGCAGCAAGGGCGCCGTGTATCTGGGCACGATCGGAAATCCTGACAACGACAACGTCGATACGCTCTGGTGGTTCGATGGCGAGTCGACGTGGCACTCCACCAATCTGCGCAAGCAGGCGACGGGTGTGCCCGCGCCGGTAACGTCGATCGTGTGCGATCCGGAACATCCGGACGAGGTGTGGGTCGGCACGACCGTTGGCGTGTGGCACGGCCAGCGAACGCTGAACGGTTCGGATCCGCCGACGTGGGTGTGGTCCTCGCGCCTCAATGGTCTGCCAGAGGCGGCGGTCGAAGATCTCGCGATTTTCAGCAACGGCGGCCTTCGCCTGTTGCGGGCGGGCATCGCGGCGCGCGGCGTGTGGGAGTTGCGTCTCGATGTGACGGATCTCACGGACCTCACGTATCTGCGCGCGCACGACGACGATCTGCGTTATCGCACCCGCGCGATCGAGAAGCAGCGGGATCTCGCCACCGATCGCTCGTGGCATGGCAGTCCTGACGTCCGGCCGCGACGGGCGCCGCTGACGGTCCCCGCGCCGACGTCATTGCCGTGGGCGTTCGGCTCGGCGTCAATCGACCCGGAACCGCTCCGGCGTTTTCAATCGGCGTTGCGATCGCGGACGGGCGACAAGCGCGTGCGGCCGACCGGCGAGTGGGACTCGTACTTCAATGAAGTGCTGCGCGATCTGGGGGCGCCCGTTGTCGCCAACGAGGTGAGGATCAACGAGCCGTTCTGGACGCTCTCGATGACGGCTCCCCACGAGACGGCGGAGCCGTGGGGACCGGGTGTGCCCCTGGAGGCGGACCTGCACGATTTCGTCGCGGGTTTGACCGAGGGCGATCTGCTGCATGCCTCGTGCACGCTGCCGAAAGGCGCGTTGAAGGTCGATATCGTCGTGCACCATCGCGGGTTGGGGAGCATCGACGGCGCCAACGTTCGCGTGACGCTGCTGAAATGGATCGATCCGCAGACGACCAACGCGGCCCGGTGGGACGATCAATCGACGTGGTTCGCTGGCAACGTCCCGTGGACCGCCGCGGTCAACCAGGTGCTGAACTCCGGCGACGGCAAGACGGCGCTCGCCGTCGGCGGCGGCTGGAGCTTCGTCCTCGGCAGCGACACGGAATCGCACCGGGTCACGCTGGCCGGGCAGACACTCGACCCGATGCACGCGGGCATCGCGACGTTCGACCTGACGATCGCCGACGATGCGCCGGTCAACCAGGTGGTGCTGCTGGTCGCGGTGGTTCGTGCGGGAACCACGGCCGCGGACGACATCGCACTCGCCCCCGCGACGATCCAGGATCTCGCGCTCACGAAGCCGAACGTGGCGGTCCGATCGATGCGCATCAACCCGTGACGCGCGTGATCGCGAGGGCGACGGCTCCGACTGTTGATGACGTAGTGCAGGCCTTCAGGCCTGCGTGACAAGGCGGACCTGAAGGTCCGCACTACTACGGCCAAAGGAAACGCGTCAGGATCGGGGTTGCCGGTTCGATCGACGGCGGACGGAAAGGAGAAGGAGACCGCACACCGGAATCGCGAGCAGCAGGAGCTCGATAATCCCCGAGCCGCCATCCGGCGAGATGCCCAGAAGTCGTTCGATGAAGTTCAAGCGGCCTTCCTTTCATGGGGGATTGTCCGACTCACGGAACCGTGCGTCAAGCTCTCGATGGCCGTTTTTCTCGTGCGACCTGCGGGGCTCGGGCTTTTCGGCAACCAACCGCACGCGGCATCCGTCTAACGCGAGCGAGGGTCCATGAACAAGAGCATCATCGTGGCGCTGGCGCTTCTCGCACTGTTTGTCGGGCCTTCCCTGGTGCTGGCTGGGCAGTCGGAGTGGTCCGATTCCTGGCACGATCGGACAGAGTTCCGTCGCGAGCTGCGGGAGCGGTTGCGCGACCACGCGCGGGACCGGGAGGAGCTCCGGCGCGACATGCGGCGGCTGCGCGACGACATCAGGTTCCACGCGCGGGAGCATGCGCGCGACCACGAGCGCTATCGCCGGGAATACCGCGACGCCGTGCGTGATGCGATGCGCGAGATGCGCCAGTCGCTTCGCGATGCGCTCCGCGACTGGCGCTAGTCAGGCTGCCAGTTCGCGTCCGAGTGTTCGCACCGCCGCGATCATCCGATCGACGTCCTCTCGACCGCTCCGGTAGTTGACGAAGCACGCACGGAGCACGAAGCGTCCGCGCAGATCGGTGCTGGTCAGAAACGCTTCGCCCCCTAACTGCAAGCGTTCGAGCAGCGCTCGATTGATCGCCGCGATCTCGTCCTCAGATCGTTCACGCAGACCCACGTACCGAAAACAGACCACGCTCAGCCCGACCGGCGCCATCAACGCCAGATCCGGCGATCGGCTGACGTCATCGGCCAGATAGCGCGCGAGCCCGATGTTCTCTTCGATGACCGCTTTGTACCCGCTCAGCCCGAATTGCTGCAGCGTCATCCAGACCTTGAGCGCCCGGAATCCGCGAGTCTGCTGAAAGCCGTATTCACTGAACCAGGGCAGGCCGTACACCTCGCCGGCGCTGCCAGATTGCCTGATGTACGGCGGCACGAGGCTGAAGGCCGACCTCATGGCTTCGGCGTCGCGCACGAGGACCAGGCCGGCTTCGACCGGAACGAAGAGCCACTTGTGCGGATCGAGCGCGACGCTGTCGGCCTCCGCGATCGGGCGAAGGGCGCCGGCATACTCAGCGGACAGAATCGCCGGTCCGCCGTATGCGCCGTCCACGTGCATCCAGACCTGGTGGCGGCGGCACACGGCCGCAATCGCCGACAGATCGTCGATCGCTCCAGTGTTGGTCGAACCTCCCGTGGCGACGACGGCGATCGGACGCACGTGCTGTGCGAGGTCGGCTTCGATGGCCGCCTCCAGCGCATCGACGTTCATCCGATAGTCGTCATCGGTCGGAATCGTCCGCACGGACCCGCTCCCGAATCCGAGCAGTTCGACCGCCTTGCGCGCGCAGCTGTGCGCCTCGCTCGACAGATAGAACGCAGCCGCGGGCGCATTCCGGAGGCCGTCCACCCGGACGTCCACACCGCTCTTCACGTGTCGCGCCACGGCGAGGGCCGTCATCGTGGCCATCGATCCGCCGCTGACGAGCAGTCCCATCGATGACTCGGGAAATCCGAGCATCGATCGGATCCACGAGGTCACCTGACGCTCGATGTAAATCGCAGCGTGATTGCCGCCGGCACAACTTGGATTCATGGCCGCGGCGAGCGCGTCGGCAAAGATGCCCATGACGGCCGGCGGCGAGTTCACCCAGCCCCAGAATCGCGGGTGTCCGTTGCCGAACGGATACGGTTCGACCTGTTCTTCGAACAGACGAAGGATGTCGTCCGGCGACGAGGGCCCCTGCGGCGGCGGCGTTGAAAGCATCGCCTGGATGCGATCGGGCGGAACCGGCGTGAACACCGGCTCGTCGGGGAGTGCGGAGAGGTGATTCGCGATGAGATCGACTACGCGGTATCCGATCCTTCGGATCTCATCGGCCGTCCAGGTCTGGGACATACAGATGAAACCGCCGAGACCGCAGAACGCGTTTTCCCGGCGATCTCAGCGGTCTTCGCGGTTCCTTCTTTTCCTCACGCGGTCTTGGCGAACACCTGCGGCAGCGCAGGCGCGGACATCTCGCCCTGCATGACCTCGCCGTGCTGGCTGAGATCGAGCCCGATCTCTTCCTGCTCCTCGGAGACGCGAAGCGGGATGATCAGATCGGTGAACTTGTAGAGGATCCAGGAGCCGCAGAACGAGAAGGCCGCCACGAAGAGCAGCGCGCCGCAGTGGACCAGGAACGTGGTCGCGTGGCCGGACATGAGGCCCACGTCCTTGGCGAAGATGCCGGTCATCAGCATCCCGACCATGCCGCCCACGCCGTGGCACGGGAAGACGTCGAGCGTATCGTCGAGCGTGGAGCTGTTCTTCCAGTGCACCATCAGGTTGGAGACCACGCTGGCGACGGTGCCGATGAAAATCGCCTCGCCGACGCCGACATACCCGGCCGCCGGCGTGATGGCGACGAGCCCGACCACCGCGCCGACGCAGGCGCCCAGCGCCGACGGCTTATGCCCGCGCATGCGGTCGAAAAAGATCCAGGCCAGCGCCGCGGAGGCCGACGCTGTGTTCGTGGTGGCGAACGCCATCGCCGCCTGGCCCGAGGCGGTCAACGCCGACCCGGCATTGAAGCCAAACCACCCGAACCACAGCATGCCGGTTCCGAGAATGACGAACGGAATGTTGGCGGGTGTCGTCGCTTCGCCGTTCTTGTGGGTCGTGCGCCGCCCGAGGACCATCGCGCCGGCGAGCGCCGCGAAGCCCGCTGACATGTGCACGACCGTGCCCCCGGCGAAGTCGAGCACGCCCATCTTGTGCAGGAAGCCGTCCGGATGCCACGTCCAGTGCGCCAGCGGCGAGTACACGAAGATGCTGAACAGGCACATGAACAGCAGATAGCTGGAGAAGCGGACGCGCTCGGCAAACGAACCGGTGATCAGCGCCGGCGTGATGATCGCGAACTTCAGCTGGAACAGCGCGAAAACGATGAGGGGAATCGTGGGCGCGAGATCGGGGTGCGTCAGCGCTCCGACGCGCGTGAACATGAAGAAGGTGCGCGGATCGCCAATCAGGCCGTGAACGCTGGTCCCGAAAGCGAGGCTGAACCCGACGACGATCCACAGCAGGCTGATCACGCCCATCGCGACGAAGCTCTGCAGCATCGTCGAGACCACGTTCTTCGTGCGGACCATGCCGCCATAGAAGAAGGAGAGCCCGGGCGTCATCAGCAGGACCAACCCGGTCGCCGTGAGCATCCAGGCCGTGTCGCCCGCATTGATCGGGCCGCCGGTCACCGCTTGCGGCTCGGGCCGGAACAGGGCCCCCGCAAGGCTGACCAGCGCGACCAGCACGAAAGGAATCGCTGAATACTCCCGAATCCTGTCCGTTTTGCTCCTGACGTCTGCCAAAGTCATCGTTCGCGGCCCCCCGTACGCACAATATTACCAGTACCGTGCCAATCGAGCACAAAATTGCGCACACGAATCCGCAGGAGACGTCATTTTTTCGTTAACTGTCGAAGAAACGATGCTGAATATGCACAAAATCGGCGTCATCGTCACGCGATAGGCCGTATCCGGCGGGCGCGATGAGCCAGAGCGACAGGCGAACGACCTCGTTCCTGGGAGTTCTTCGGCCGGGCCCTCGGGCCTCTGACGATTGCGGGTCGCGTTAGTCGGAGAGCACCGCCCAACGCGCGTCACGGAACAGCGTCCTCCAACCGGCCTGCGAAAGGCGCACGCTGACCAGAGAATCAGCAGGCACGTAGGCACAGCGGATGTCGTAGCGATGAAACAGCTGCTCGAAG
>DASSGK010000371.1:0-3616 GCA_035693505.1 Vicinamibacterales bacterium | reverse complement strand
AGCGCCCGGTACCGGGAACGCCCGCCAGAAGCTCCCATACGCCGACGGGACCTCGCCCGTCTCCTTGTCCGCCCACGCGTCCCAGAACTTGCAGCCGTGCTTCTTGAGCACGCCGATGTGCGTCTGCCCCGAGAGGAACCAAAGCATCTCGACGACGATGTTCTTCCAGTCGATCTTCTTCGACGTCAAGAGCGGGAAGCCGCCGCGCTCGACGTCGATCTTGTAGGAGACATCGAACATCGAGATCGTGTCGACGCTTGTGCGATTCTCCTTACGCGTGCCGTAGGCGAGCACGTCTTCGACAGCCAAAAGGTAGGCTTCATCGGCCGATCGCAAAATTTGCATCAGATGACCCCCATGATTCGATTGTGGACTTCGGAGATGTCGCCGATGCCGTCGACGACGACCCACTTTTGTTTCGCGCGCTGTTTGATCATGCGATCGAGATCGCAGCCGGTGCAGATATTGAGATGGTTGGCCATGGCCTTGGCCGCCACGACGTCACGTTGTTCCTCGGCGAACAGCTTGAGGTAGCGCCGGCGGACGTCCTCGAGCTTCTCCCGATCAACCTCGTACGCGTCCTGGCGCAGCGGTCGGCGGCGGAACGACTCCTCGACTGGCACGTCGAGCAGCACCCACACATCAGGCTGCGGCAGGCACGCGTGCACGCGCTCCAGCATAGCGGCGTCGACAGAGTCGGACGCGCCGTAGATCCACCCCGACGCCCAGTAGCGATCTGCGACCACGCTGCTGCCGTTGTCGAGTGTGTCCAAGATGTCGGTCGAGGCGTCGTAGCGATCGAGAGTGAAGAGGGCCTGGCGCACGATCGCATTGGCAGCTGCGTCAGGTGCCCAATCAAATGCTGGTTTGGCAGCAAACCATTCGCCCTTCAGGTTCGCTTTGATCAGTTTCCCGATCTCCATCTCGTAGCGCGGAAACGAGAACAAGCGCGCGCCGAGCTTCTCGGCCAAGAGCCTCGACTGCGTCGCTTTGCCCCCAGCATCCCCGCCCTCGATCGCTACGAATTTACCCCGCGGCATTGTCCCCTCCTTCAATCCCAATTCATCAGCCCAGCCGCAGCGGCCATCCTCACGCACTTGAGCAGCTTGCCGTCGAAATACAACCCATGGCAGTCAAGCTTCGTCAACCCCAGCTCCGTCTTCAAACGGAGCGCCTTCTCCGCCGAGAGTATGAACACCACCAGGTACTGCACGCTCGATTATCTAACTCGACTCGCGTTTAAAAATCAAGCAGCCAATTCGAGCGGCTCCTCCGAGCCGTCGTCGTAGACCCAACGGATCTTGTCCTCGACCTTGAGCGGCTTAGTCGGTACCAGCTGAGGCTTTGATCCGCACGAGCAAATCGTCGGCTTGCTACTGAACGCACCGCAACCGCAGCGATAGCCCGGCTCCGCACCTTTTTGCCAGCGTCGCATTGCGACTGCCGACGAGGAGCACGGCACGTCCGGCATCCAGACCCCGAGCGTCTCGACGACGATCACCCGCTGCCGCTCCGCGCGCTCGTCCACGTAACGCTCTGGGTGCTCGAGGATCGGCTCATCGTGCAAAAACATGACCGGCCGCGAGCCCATCAAACACGACGACCTCCCGGTGAGCTTGCCGTGCTTGTCCGTCTCACGGCCGGTGTAGCACTCCTGGCCGAGCCGCCACAGGATCGCCTTCATGGCGTCAGCGACGCGCCCCTGGAAAAACCCGTTGGCGGCGCTGGTGAAGGTCACGCCGCCGCGGATGCGGCCCGACATGAGCTGGCGAATCGTCCCGAAGCCCGACTTGCGGTCGATCATCTTGCCGACCTTGTCGAAGTAGAGCGGCGCCTCGGGCCACGTTTCTTTCCACACCATGACGATCCACTTGGCCTTCTTGAGCTGTTCATCGCGCGTGGCCCCGAACCACTTCAAGAACTGCTTGCGACTCAGCTGCGCGGCGGCGAAGGCGATGAGCGTCTCAGCACCGAGCCCACCCCACAGGCCGAAGCCGGGGATCTTGGCGAACTGCCTGCCGTCGTTGGCGGCGATGTCGCCGAGCTTGCGCAGACGACGCACCTCCTCGGCCGACATGCCGATCAAGTTGCCGGCGAGGCGCTCGTGCAGGTCGGGGCCACCGTTGTAAAACTGGTCGACGATCGCCTGCGCCATCTTCGACCAACCGACCATCTCGAGACAGTTTTGCGCCTGCGCCCGCAGCTCGATCGTGTCAGCGTCGGTCGAGACGTAGACCCAGCCCTCGCGAGGGATGATCGCCGGGCGCACATCACCCTTGCGGTTCGGGTTCTGTATGTTGGTGCCCTCCTGCCCTTCACTCCCGGATGACGACGTGCGGCCGGTCTCAGCCAGCGAATCGTACCGACAGACCACGGGCCGCAAGCAGGCAGCGCGCAACACCGGCCCCCACTGATTGAGCACCTTGTCGAAGGTCATCTGCTCGGCCAGCACCCGCAGATCAGGATCATCGGTGAGGAGCAGCGTGTCCTTGTCCGTCATCACCTGCCCCTGCGGGTGCTTCGGCGACGGATCGGTCATTGGCACGATGATCTGCTGCTTCTGGCAGGCCGCGGCGACGCGGTTGCGTATCTCCTGCATCACGCGCGACGGCTTGCGCTTCGACTTGTTCCACTTGAAGATGCCGGTGTTCTCGAACTTCTCGCAGCGAAACCCAGACACATGCTGCTCACGAGGTTCACCGCAGTGCAGGCAGTCGTAGAGCGCCGCGTGCATCTTGGCGATCTCTCGCCGACAGTGCTCCTCGAAATACGCAACGCGCCTCGGATCGGCTCGGATGCCCCACATCGACATGAGGTGCAGCACCCACGCCGCGCGCTGCTGCTCGATCTGATTCGGCAGGTCGCCATTGAAGGCCGTGGTGATTAGATTCTGCTGCGCCTCCCACGCGCGCAGGTGCAGCACGGCATCGTAACCGGCGTACTGACGAGCCGCCGGCGGCCAGCGCTCGAGAGGAATGCCGCGCAGAAGGCCGTAGCTCAAACGCCACGTGTCGTCCTTCTGCACCTGCTCCTCGTAGTACAGCTCGATCAACTCGGCGAGCGTGTAGCCGGTCTTGACCAGCTTGCCGCGGTAGCGGCGGAACTTCCGCATGCCGTAAGCGACGTCGATGAGCTTCTGCAGCGTGATGGTGTCGCAGAGCCGGCCCTCGTCGATCGCGTCGAAGAAGAGCGAGAGGAGCGTAGGATCCTCGGCGCAGGCGTCGCCGCTGTCAAAGGGTCCGTTGTGGATGACGAGGAGCAGATCGAGCTGGCGCAGCGCCCAGTGGTACCAGACGAGGGCGTCAGTCGGCAGTCGGAGCTGGACCTGGAACTGTCCGTCCTCGCCGCGGTTGGCGATCGACTGCACCACCATCGGTGGCGCGAGGTCCCCGGCCTGGATGAGGCACGTCTCGCTGTCCACGCCTATCGGCCGCAGCCCCCGCACGAGCTGACTCCCCGTGCGGGGGACGATCGCTTCGAGCATCTGACCCTCGAATTTAGGAAAAGCGCAGGGAGTCCGCTCTCAGCTGACGGAGCGCCATCGCGGCGGAGACGGACCGCGATTCGCTACTGAGAGCGGACTCCCCACAGCGAAAAGCTACTGACCGGCGCGGAG
>DASSGK010000370.1:0-28775 GCA_035693505.1 Vicinamibacterales bacterium | reverse complement strand
GACAACGATTGGGGATTCGTCATCGAAGGCCGGCCGCCGCTGCCGGTCGGCACGTACAACATGGCGGAGTACCGGCCGGCGAGCCAGGGATACTTCGAGGCGATTGGGATTCCCCTGCTGCGCGGCCGATCCTTTTCGCAGGCGGATGCGGCGGACTCGCCATGGGTCACCGTGATCAACGAGGCGATGGCGCGCGCCTATTGGCCAGGGCAAGACCCGATCGGCATGCGGCTGCAGTTTGGATCGGAGAAATGGCGCACGGTCGTCGGCGTGGTGGGCGACGTGCGCCACGACGGACTGGACGCCGACACGAAGCCGGAAATGTACGTGCCGATTGAGCAGGCTCCGAATACCGAGAGCAGCTCCACCATCGTGATTCGAACCGCACTCGATGCCGCTGGCGCCGCGGCCGAGCTCCGCGAAGCCGTTGGGGCGATCGATCGAGGCATGCCCATCGACCAAGTGCAGACCATGCAGCAAATGGTGTCGAGATCGGTTGCGCCGCCACGTTTCCGCACGCTGATCCTCGCGGCGTTCTCGATGCTCGCACTGATGATGGCGTCGATAGGAATCTACGGAGTGATGAACTACCTGGTGATTCAGCGGACACGCGAGTTCGCGATCCGGGTGAGCATGGGAGCGACGCGAACCGACGTATTGCGGCTGGTGCTCGGCCGGGCCGCGGCGCTGATCGGTGTGGGTACGTGTGTGGGGCTCGCGGGCTCTGTAGGGTTGGTACGACTCATCGCGGGGCTGCTTTTTAGTACGGCTCCGCTCGATCCGCTCACGTTCGCGGCGGCGCCGGCCCTGCTCGCAGGTGTGGCCCTGTCCGCGAGTTATGTTCCGGCGTCACGGGCGACGCGGGTCGATCCCATGGTGGCTTTGCGATACGAATAACGAGACGGCCGGCGCCGCGCTTTCCTGTTCACGAGATGCGCGACGACCACGCGCCTTCAAAGCCGGGAACTGCGGGTCCAGTGGTGGGTGCAGTCGCCCGCTCGCCTGGACTCCCATGAATTCTGCTCCGGTGTGCGTGGCTTCGTACCTGCACCGAAACGCCACCCTATCGCCCTCTGCGATCAACTCGTCGAGCGGGTGCGAGAGATCGGGCAACGCGTTGAAGAACATCGCCGCGAATTGCTTCGTGGCTTCCAGATTCATCGGTGCAAATCCGGCAACGCAGAAGGTGAAGCTGTCCCCGCACAGATCGACAGGCGTACCCTTCCGGCGGTCCAGCTCCTCGAAATAGCGACGCGGAGGCGACGACTCGGCCCGCCACGGCAAATACCTCGCGACTGATCAGCACTGTGACCGGGCCTATTTCCGGTTTGGCCAGGAAGCCAGACTCAGCGATCATGAAGTGGTGACTGGGATAGAACGTTCTCAAGCCCGCGCGTGAGGAGGTCGGTGCGGATCGGCGTCGTACTCAGCGCCGGCGGCCTGCGCGGTGCCGCGCATGTGGGCGTGCTGCGTCGGCTGGTGGCGGAACGCATTCCGATCGATATCCTCGTTGGCGTTAGCGCCGGCGCCGTAATCGCGGCGTATTACGCCGCAGCCGGACTGAGCCTCGATGAGCTCGCGGCGGACGCGGTCAATTTCCGCGGCCGACATCTGCTGCTGCACAGCGTCAATCTGCGCCTGCGCCGCCGGTTCGAGCGCGCGCTCGCGCCCCGTTGTGGCGTCATTCCGGATCGCTTGCGGCAGCTCGAGGCTGCGCGCTTCGACACGCTCCATCACGGCATATCGGGACTCGGCATCGGCTGTCATGATGTGCTCACGGATCTGCCGCGGTACTTTGCGACCGGAGCGGATGACGGAGTCGCGCTGCATGAGGTCGTGAAGGCCAGCGCGTCCATCCCGATGCTCTTCCCGGCCATCCCGGTGGTCTCTGGCCGCGAACGGTGGCTGTTGACGGACGGCGGCGTCAGCGATGCAGTGCCAATCGCTTTCGCTCGCCGCCCGCCGCTGGCCGCAGCGCGAATCATCGTGTCCGACTGCCGCTGGATCGGAGCGCGACCTCGCGTCGATGAGCACAC
This sequence comes from Vicinamibacterales bacterium, assembly GCA_035693505.1. GTDB lineage: Bacteria > Acidobacteriota > Vicinamibacteria > Vicinamibacterales > CAVVIG01 > CAVQFC01. Next base: position 26,739 of record DASSGK010000370.1, on the reverse strand, counting down.
TGTGTGGATTCGACCGCGGCTGCCCGGCACCGGGACAATCTGGACGCGTCATGGTCTGGCGAGCGCGGTGCGGTACGGCGAGGCTGCCGTCACCCACGAGGTGCTTGAGCGCATTCGCACGTGGCTTGCCGACGGCGTCGATGGCGACCGATCCATCGGTTGCATCCATTCGTGCTCGTTTTGAGACCGCTCGCGGCCATGACTCCATGGTAGGGTCGTGGTCTCAGCCAGGAGACGATCAGATGGCGGGTATCGGTGAGGAGGCGTACTCCTCGCTGCGGGAACAATTCAAAGGCGACCTGCTGCGTCCGGGGGACGTCGCCTACGACGCTGCGCGTTCGGTGTGGAACGGCATGTTTAGCCGCAAGCCGGCTTTGATTGCGCGCTGCGCCGACGTGAGCGACGTTCAGCATGCCATCCGGGCTGCTCGCGAGATCGGACTCGCGACGGCCATTCGATGTGGAGGACACAGCCTCGCGGGCTTCAGCACCTGCGATGGCCTGGTGATCGACCTCTCGCGAATGCGAGAGGTCATGGTCGATCCTGTTCGGCAGCGGGCGCGGTTCAGCGGCGGCTGTCTGCTCGGGTCGGTGGACAAAGCCACGCAGCAAGCCGGACTGGTGTTTCCGTCAGGTGTGGTTTCGCACACCGGAGCGGCCGGGCTGGTCCTGGGTGGCGGTACTGGATGGCTGACGCGACGTTTCGGACTTTCCTGCGACAACGTCGAGGGGTTCACGCTCGTGACTGCCGACAACTGCGTCGTGCGCGCCAACGCCGAACACAATGTCGATCTGTTTTGGGCCCTCCGTGGCGGCGGTGGCAATTTTGGCGTGGTCACGGAATTCGAAGTCCGGTTGCATCGGCTGATCGGCGTCGTGTTGGCGGAGGGAATGACTCCAGAGAAAGACATTCGCCGCCTTCTCGAGCTGTGGCGGGACGTCATGCCCGAAGCGCCGCACGATCTGAAGTGGAACATCAACCTCCGCCTGGCCCCGGCGACCGAGAAGACGCCGCCGGAACTTCGTTCGCGCCCGGTTGCAAGCTCTTCGCTCCTGTGGACCGGCAGCCCTGAGGCCGCGCAGCCGCATCTACGACGTGCTCGTGGCGTGTGTCATCCAGATTCGGCGAGCGACAGAACGCTTTCGTTTCTGGACCTGCAAACCATGGCCGATGACGATTTCCCCCATGGCCGGCGCTATTACACGAAATCCGGCTACTTTACTTCTCTCGACAGCCATACGATCGATCGTCTGCTCGATGCCGTGGCCACGATTCCGTCCTCAGAGACGATCATCGAATTGGCGTATCTCGGTGGCGCGGCAGCCGACGTCGGAGCAGGCGACACCGCCTTCGGCGATCGCAGCGCCCCGATCGTCCTGACGCTGCTGGCGAATTGGACGAACCCGTCGGATGATGCCGCGAACATCTCCTGGGCTCGCGGGACCTTCGAACGGCTTCGCCCGGCGATGAAACCGGGCGTCTATGTGAACTTCATGAGCGGCGACGAGCAGTCCCGTGTGCCCGAGGCGTACCACCAACGATGGGAACGCATGGTTGCCATCAAGTCGCACTACGATCCTCAGAACTTCTTCCGGCTGAATCAGAACGTTCCGCCACGCAGGGTCGCTGCCGAGGGCTGTCTGAGTGGTGTTTCGCCGTCTTGAGGAACTCTGAAGCCGTCGGCATCGATGACGTGGAATGCCACCACAGTTCGGGATCGCAGGCTCTCGGCGTCGGCGATCATGTCGGTCGCGTAAGGGCGGCAGCGTTGCGTACGTGCGGGTGATACACGGATGCTATACAATCGCCGCCGAACAGGAGGCCTTATGCGCCTACGGGTCCTCTGCACGATTCTGACTCTGCTGATGACGGCCGCGATCGCGCGGCAGCTCACTGCCCAGAACCCGCCCCCGCTGAAGCTGTTTGCCTCAGCCGCTGACGTGACGGCGATGATCGCGAAGGCGAAGGCCGAACGGAAGCCGGACCAGCCCAACTTCATCCAGCCGATCGTCGGGCTGGCGCCCTACACCGCCAACCTCGAGCATCGTGTCGCTGGTGTTCCGGCGCCCGCGTCGGTGCACGAACGCGAAGCCGAGATGTTCTACGTCGTCGAAGGATCGGGGACGCTAGTCACCGGCGGTAAGCTCAAGGACGAGAAGCGGACCAATGCCGAGAACCTCACCGGGTCGGGCGTCGACGGCGGCACGCCGCGCAAGATCGCCAGGGGCGACTGGGTGATGGTGCCCGAGAAGACTCCGCACTGGTTCCAGCAGATCGACGGCACGATCGTCCTGATGTCGATCCATTTGCCGCACGCGCCGACAACGACGCCGTCGCGGTGAACCGTTGATACCGCGTTCGCCGACTCGATAACCGCAGCACATCGCCTCTTTGCGCCGAAGCCCGGCCCTGCAGGCTCCTCAAGAGGACCGGAGGCGAGCTGCACGGCATGGAGTTCCAACTAGCGAACCAACGGGCTTTCCCACACCCGAAGCAGCAACTCCTTGAGCTCGGTGAACCGCTTCGCTCCCAGCTCCGAACTCCACTCGCGCTCGATGTCACGAAGGATGTCATGAATTTTCGCCCATGCGGCGCGTCCGCGTTTCGTGAGGTGAACCACGCGGGCGCGGCCTTCATCCGGGGCATCGGACCGCGCGAGATAGCCGAGCGCTTCGAGGCTCCGCAGCAGCTGGTTCATGGCCTGCTTGCTCATGCCGGCGCGCTCGGCGAGCACACCCGGGCGCACGCCGTCTGGCCCTGGAAACTGCAACACTGCCATATGGGGCACGCGGAGCTCTTCGAAGCCAGCGGCGATGAGCTCCGTGATGATCCGGCGGTGAATGGCCTGGGCCGGCACGCGTAGAAGGGCACCGATCAGCATGTGCTTCGGGGCGACCGCCGCGCGACGTGGCGAGCGGGGGATTGACATGTTAGTAAATCGCATTTACAGTCTACCACGGTAAACGCGATTTACCCGTGAGGAGGCTCGCCATGACGTCGCAGACGACCGACATCCACGTCAATCCCTCCGACGAGACCATTCAGATCGGACCGCTCGGCGTGCGCTTCTTGATCACGGCCGACAACGCACGCGGCAGCGTCGCGCTGTTCGAGCTCACGGTCCCAGCCGGGCAGCGGCTGGCGGGGCCGGCCCATCGTCACGATCACTACGAGGAAACCATCTACGGTATCGAGGGGTTGCTGACATGGACTGTCGACGGCAAAGGGATCGACGTCGGCCCGGGGCAGGCTCTCTGCATCCCACGCGGCGCCATTCACCGATTCGATAATCATGGCAGCCAGGCTGTGAAGGCGCTTTGTGTGATCACGCCGGCTGCAATCGGCCCACGGTTTTTTCGCGAGTCTGCCGCGGTGATCAATGCGGCCGCTGGTGGTCCCCCGGACCGAGTCAAGATGGGCGAAATCATGCGGCGGCATGGCCTCACGCCGGCGCAATAACCGCGCGGCCGACACCATCGTGTTCGAGGGAATCGACGTCGCTGTGACCGGCCATGAACTCGGCAGACGGCTCTCGCGTAACGAGGGATTGCGAGAACGGTTCCTTTGATCCAGTATGCGTGCTTCCAATCACTCCGCATCGCAGTTTGGAGGCCGCGAATGATCAAGGTGAGCGTGATGTACCCCAATTCGCCTGGGGCGCGATTCGACCACGAGTACTACCGCGACAAGCACATGCCTCTGCTGAAGGCGCGCATGGGCAGCAGCTGCAAGTACTACACCGTCGACAAAGGATTGGCCGGCCGCCCGCCAGGGGCTCCCGCGACGTACGTTGCTATGTGTCACATCTTCTGCGACTCGGTCGAGGCGTATCAACGGGGCTTTTCGCCTCACGCGCAGGAGATCATGGGCGATATTCCGAACTACACCGACGTGAGTCCCGTGGTTCAGATCAGCGAGGTGGTGGTCGAGCGAAGTTAACGGAGACGGTCTTGCCTCATTTAGGTGGGCGTGAACCGGCCAGCGCTGCCAAGGCCCTGGCGGATAGCAAAGGGCATCGCAGTTTCCGCGTGCTCAATACGTGCTTCCATCAGGGCTTTCGTGCGGATCCGGCGGATTGCGAGGAAGCAGTGGTGCGAATCCCACCCTCGTGCAGCGTCTCGCTTCGCTCGCCGCTCGACTCACTGGTCTTCGGCCACGCTCCTTTGTGCACTCGCAGCTCACAGTCCAGGCTGTAGAGCAGCGTTACGAAGCGCCTTCCCGTGCCGTCGGCTCGACCAGATCCTGACGCGATCGAGGTACAGGTAGACCACCGGCGTTGTGAAAAGTGTCAACAACTGACTGAAGATCAGCCCGCCGACGATCGCAATCCCGAGCGGACGGCGGAGCTCCGCGCCCATGCCGAATCCAATCGCCAGCGGCAGCCCGCCCAGCAGCGCGGCCATCGTCGTCATGGTGATGGGCCGGAACCGCAGCAGGCAGGCGTCGTAGATCGCCTCCTCGGGCGACTTGCCGCCGCGGCGTTCGGCTTCGAGCGCGAAGTCGATCATCATGATCGCGTTCTTCTTGACGATCCCCACTAAAAGGATGATGCCGATCAGCGCGATGACCGACAGGTCGGTATGAAACAGCATCAGCGCGACGAGCGCGCCGACTCCCGCGGACGGCAGCGTCGAGAGAATCGTGATCGGATGGATGTAGCTCTCGTACAGCACGCCGAGGACGATGTAGACCGTGATGAGCGCGGCCGCGATCAAGAGCGGCTCGCTGGCGAGCGAGTCCTGGTAAGCCTGCGCCGTCCCGGCGAAGCTGCCGCGGATCCCCTGCGGCATGCCGATCTCGCGCTCGGCGGACTGAATCGCCGTCACCGCGTCGCCGAGTGCGACTCCGGCCGGCAGATTGAAGGAGATCGTCACTGCGGGAAACTGCCCCTGATGGTTGACCTGCAGCGGCGTCGTCGCCGGCTCGTAGTGCGTGAAGGCGCTCAACGGCGCCTCGACGCCCTTCGCTCCGCGCACGAAGATGTGTGTAAGGCCGTCAGGGTTCTGCCAGAACTGCGGGCTGACTTCGAGCACGACGTGATACTGGTTCAGCGGCGTGAACATGGTCGAGACGAACCGCTGGCCGAACGCGTCGTACAAGGTGTCGTCGATGTTCTGCGAGGAGATGCCGAGCCGGGACGCCGTTCGCCGGTCGATCGCGAGCGACGCCTGCAGCCCGTGCGTCTGCTGATCGCTGTTGACGTCGACGAGCTGTGGCAGCGTCTTCAGCTTGTCGAACGCCCGCGGCGCCCACTCGTTCAGCAACTCACTGCTGTCGCCCGACAACGTGTACTGATACATCGCGCTCGACCGGCGCCCGCCGACGCGAAGGTCCTGGTCGGCCTGGAAGTACAGCGTCGCTCCCGGCAGACGCGCCAGCCTGCCGCGAAGGCGCGCCATCACCTGATCGACCGACAGCCTCCGCTCGTCGAGGTCTTTCAAGTTGACGTTGACGCGAGCCGTATTGACCGCCGAGCCGCCGCCCAGGCCACCGCCGCCGGCGTAGGCGATGACACCGTCCACCGCGGGATCCTGCCGGACGACGTCGGCGAACTGCACGACCCGCCGCTGCATCGCCTGAAACGACGTGTCTTGATCGGCAATCAGCGTACCGTTCATCCGCCCGACGTCCTGCTGCGGAAAAAAGCCTTTCGGGATGATGACGTAGAGATACACCGTCGCCAGCATGGCGGCGAGCGCCGCGCCGAGCGTAATCGGCTGGTGCGCCAGCACCCAGCGCAGCACCGCCGCGTACCTGGCGAGCACCCAGTCGAATGCGCGCTCGCTGGCGAAATAGAGGCGGCCGTGCTTCTCTTCGTCATGAGACTTGAGCAGCAGCGCGCACATCATCGGCGTCGTCGTCAGCGATACGAGCATCGATACGAAGATCGCCGCCGACAGCGTCACCGCGAACTCGCGAAAGAGACGCCCGACGATCCCGCCCATGAGCAGAATCGGGATGAAGACCGCGACGAGCGAGATGCTGATCGAGACGACGGTAAAGCCGATTTCCTTTGCGCCTACCAGCGCCGCCTGCATCGGCGTCGCTCCCTCCTCCAGGTGGCGCGTGATGTTTTCGATCACGACGATCGCATCGTCGACCACGAAGCCGGTGGCGATGGTCAGCGCCATCAGCGACAGGTTGTCGATGCTGTAGCCGAGCAGGTACATGATGCCGCACGTCCCGAGGAGCGAGATCGGCACCGAGATGCTCGGGATCAGCGTGGACCGGACGCTGCGCAGGAACACGAACACGACCATGATGACCAGCGCCACCGAGATCATCATGGTCATCTCGACGTCGTGCACGGAGCCGCGGATGGTCGTCGTGCGATCCTGGATGACCGACAGCAGGACGTTGGGAGGAATCGACGCGCGCAGCGAAGGAAGCAGCGCCTTGATCTGATCGACGGTGTTGATGATATTGGCGCCAGGCTGCCTGAAGATGATGAGGAGCACGGCGGGCTTGCCGTTGAAGTAGCCGACGTTGCGGACATCTTCGACTGAATCGGAGATCGTGGCGACGTCCGAGAGGTTCAGCGCACCGCCCTGGCGGTAACTCAGTACCAGCGAACGGTACGGGTCGGCCTTGAACAGTTGATCGCTGGTGTTGAGCGCCCACGTTCGCTGCGGACCGACGATGAACCCCTTGGGCTCGTTCACGTTGGCCGTCGACAGGAAGGAGCGGACGTCCTCGAGGCTGAGGCCGTAGCCATTCAACACCGTCGGGTTGACGTCGATCCGCACTGCCGGCAGAGCGCCGCCCCCGACATAGACCTGGCCGACGCCCGACACCTGCGCGATTTTCTGCTGCAGGATGGACGAGGCGAGGTCGTACATCTGGGGCGCCCGGATCACATCGGAAGTCATTGCCAGCTGCAGAATCGGCGCGTCGGCCGGGTTCACCTTTCGATAAGAAGGATTGCTCGGCAGGTTCGGCGGCAGCTGTCCCCGTGCGGCATTGATCGCGGCGAGCACGTCGCGGCCGGCGGCGTCGATGTTCCGGTTCAAGTCGAACTGCAACGTGATCGCCGTGGACCCCAGCTGACTCGCCGAGGTCATTTCCGTAATGCCGGCGATCCGTCCGAACTGGCGCTCGAGCGGCGTCGCCACCGACGAGGCCATCGTGTCGGGACTGGCGCCGGGCAGGGATGCGCTGACCTGGATGGTCGGGAAATCCACCTGCGGCAGCGGCGACACCGGGAGCACGAGATAGCCGATGGCGCCAGCCAGTCCAACGGCAACGGTGAGCAGCGTGGTGCCGATTGGCCGCGCGATGAATGGGGTCGAGAGGCTCACGCGCCTTCGGATCCTTCGAAGACGTGCGGGGGAACAGCAGCCACAGCCGACGCTGACTCGTCGACCGTCCGTCGTGCCAGCCGGCGCGCCAGGCGATCGAACGCGAGATAGATCACCGGTGTGGTGTACAGCGTCAGCATCTGGCTGAAGATCAGCCCGCCAACGATGGCGATGCCGAGCGGCCGGCGCAGCTCGGATCCGGTGCCGGTGCCCAGCGCCAGCGGCACGCCGCCGAGGAGCGCCGCCATGGTCGTCATCAGAATCGGCCGGAAGCGAAGCAGCGCCGCCTGATAGATCGCGTCGCGCGGCGGCCGATGCTCCTGGCGCTCCGCCTCGAGCGCGAAGTCGATCATCATGATCGCGTTCTTCTCGACGATGCCTATGAGGAGAATGACGCCAATCAGTGCGATGACGCTGAAGTCGGCGTGGCAGATCATGAGCGCCAGCAGCGCTCCAACGCCGGCCGACGGCAGCGTCGAGAGAATCGTGATCGGGTGGACGTAGCTCTCGTACAACACGCCGAGCACCAGATATACCGTCACGACCGCGGCGAGGATCAGGATCGGCTCGTTCGCCAGCGACGACCGAAACGCCTGGGCGGTGCCCTGAAAGCTCGCCTGCACGCTCGCCGGCATGCCCAGATCCGCCTTCACCCGTTCGATCGCGTCGACGGCGTCGCCGAGAGAAGCGCCCGGCGCGAGATTGAACGACGCGGTGACGACGGGGAATTGCCCCTGATGGTTGATGGCCAGCGGTGTGTTGGTGGACGCGACATGGGTGAAGGCGCTGAGCGGCACCGGGCCGCCCGAGGCCGATCGCACGAAGACGTCCTTCAGGCGGCCGGGGTCGCCTTGAAAGGCCGGATCGAGCTCCAGCACCACGCGGTACTGATTCAGCTGGGTGAACATCGTCGAGATCTGCCGCTGGCCGAACGCGTCGTACAGCGTGTCGTCGAGCATCTGCGGCGTGATGCCGAGGCGCGAGGCGGTCGGTCGATCGATGTCGAGCCGCGTCTGCAGGCCTTGCAGCTGCTGATCGCTGGCCACGTCGCGCAGCATCGGCAGCGCCTGGAGGCGGGCGAGGAACCGCGGCACCCACTCGGCCAGCTCGCCGGCGTCCGCGTCCTCGAGGCTGTACTGAAACTCGGTCCGGCTGACGCGATCCTCGACCGACAGGTCCTGGACCGGCTGCATGAAGGCGGTGATCCCTTCGACCTTCGCCAGTTGTGGCTGCAGCCGCCGAATCACGTCTTCCGCTGAGATCCCGCGCTCTTCGAGCGGCTTCAGGTTGATCTGGATTCGGCCGCTGTTGATCGTGGTGTTCGTGCCGTCGATCCCGATGAACGACGACAGGCTTTCGACCGCCGGATCGGCGCCGACCACGCGGGCGATCGCGCGCTGACGCTCGGCCATCGCCGGGAAGGAGATCGTCTGCGACGCCTCGGTGATGCCCATGATGACGCCGGTGTCCTGGACGGGGAAGAAGCCCTTCGGGATCACGACGTAGAGCAGAACCGTCGATGCGAGCGTCGCCGCCGCCACCGCCAGCGTCGCAACCTGATGCCGCAGGACCCACTGCAGCGTCCGTCCGTAGAACGCGATGATCGACTGGAACGCTCGCTCGGACGCGTGATACAGCCGGTTCCGATCCTCTTCGCGTTTGTGGCGCAGCAGCTTGGCGCACATCATCGGCGTCAGCGTCAGCGAGACCACCGCTGAGACCAGGATCGTCACGCTCAGTGTGACCGCAAACTCGCGGAAGAGGCGGCCGACGATGTCACCCATGAAGAGGAGCGGAATCAGCACGGCGATCAGCGACACGGTGAGCGACAGGATGGTGAAGCCGATCTGCGCCGATCCCTTCAGCGCCGCTTCGAGCGGAGCGTCGCCCTCCTCGATGTAGCGCATGATGTTTTCGATCATCACGATCGCGTCGTCCACGACGAAGCCTGTGGAGATGGTGAGCGCCATCAACGAGAGGTTGTCGAGGCTGTAGCCGAGCAGCGCCATCACGCCGAACGTGCCCACGAGCGACAGCGGCACGGCAATGCCGGGAATGATGGTCGCCGCCAGCGTGCGCAGGAACAGGAAGATCACCATCACCACGAGCCCGATGGTGAGCATCAGCTCGAACTCGACATCCTTGACCGACGCTCGAATCGTCGTCGTGCGGTCGGTCAGGATCTGCATCGCGACCGCCGGCGGCAGCGACGCGCGCAGCTGCGGCAGCAGCGCCTTGACCCGGTCCACCACCGCGATGATGTTCGCGCCCGGCTGCCGCTGGATGTTCAGAATCACCGCCGGGGTGTCGTTCATCCACGCCGCCTGGCGGACGTTCTCCGCGTCGTCGATCACCCGCGCGACGTCGGAAAGCTGCACCGGGGCGCCGTTCTTGTAGGCGATGACGAGCGGTCCGTACTGCTGGCTGGCGAGCAACTGATCGTTGGCACCGATGGTGAAGGATCGCAGCGGGCCATCGAAGTTGCCCTTGGCCTCGTTGACGTTCGCCGCGGCGACTGCGGCGCGCACGTCTTCGAGGGTCAGCCCGTACGAGAACAGCGCGGTCGGATTGACTTGAATGCGGACCGCCGGTTTCTGGCCTCCGCTGATGCTGACCAGTCCGACGCCGGGCAGCTGCGAGATCTTCTGCGCGAGACGGGTGTCGGCAAGATCCTCCACTTTCGAGAGCGCCATGCTGTCGGACGACAGCGCGAGCGTCAGGATCGGAGCATCGGCGGGATTGGTCTTGCTGTAGATCGGCGGGTTCGGCAGGTTGGGCGGCAGGAACGATCCGGCGGCGTTGATCGCCGCCTGCACCTCCTGCTCCGCCACGTCGATGTTGAGATCGAGGAAGAACTGCAGCGTGATGACCGACGCACCCTCGGCGCTGTTCGAGGTCATCTGGTTCAGCCCCGGCAGCTGGCCGAACTGGCGCTCGAGCGGCGCGGTGACGGCGGAGGTCATCACGTCAGGGCTGGCGCCGGGATAGAACGTCACGACCTGGATCGTCGGATAGTCCACCTGCGGCAGCGCCGACACCGGCAGCTGCCGATAGGCGACAAGGCCGGCCAGCGTCAGGCCGACCATCAACAGCGACGTGGCGATCGGCCGGATGATGAACGGCCGCGACAGGCTCATGGCGTGTGGGCCTTCTGGCCATCCGCCGTAGTCTGCGGGCTCTGCACCGATACGCGCGTCCCCTGCTGCAGCTTGTCCACGCCGTCGATCACGACCAGATCGCCGGCGGCAATGCCGCTCTTCACCGCAGTGTCGTCGCCCTCCGTGCGTTCGACGTCGACATTTCTCATTGCTACCGACTGGTCGGCAGCCACCACATAGACGAAGGTGGCCTGCGGGCTCCGCTGAATCGCGGCGCTCGGGATGATCACCGCGTGCTCGATGGTGTTGAGGCGCAGGCGCGCGTTGACGAGTTGATTCGGGAACAGCGCCATGTTGGCGTTGGGAAACTCCGCCTTCAGCTTCACCGTGCCGGTGGTCTGATCGATCTGGTTGTCCACCGTCAGCAGCGTCCCGGTCGCGATCTTGCGGCGGAGGTCGCGATCGTAGGCGTCCACTTTCAGCCCGCGGCTGACGCGCTGCATGACGTCGGGCAGGCTGTCTTCGGCGATCGTGAACACGACCGCGATGGGATCGATCTGCGTGATCACCACGAGGCCGTTCGTGTCGGCCGCGTGGACGATGTTGCCGACGTCCACGAGCCGCAGTCCGACGCGACCGCCGATCGGCGCGACGATGCGGGAGTAGACCAGGTTGAGGCGGGCACTGTCGATTTGTCCCTGGTCGCTGCGCAGCGCGCCGGAGGATTGATCGACCACCGAGACCTGGGTATCGAGCATCTGCTTCGGGATGATGCCCTTCGCGAACAGATCGCGATCGCGCGCGAGATCGAGCTGCGTGTTCTTGAGGGTTGCCTCGTCCTTGGCCGCCTGCCCTTCCGCCTGCGTCAGCTGGACCTGGAACGGACGCGGATCGATTTCCGCCAGCAGGTCGCCCTTCTGAACGATCTGCCCTTCCTTGAACGCGACGTTGATCAGTTGACCGTCGACGCGGCTCTTGACGGTCACCGTGTTCAGCGACGTTGCAGTCCCGAGCCCCGTCAGGTAGACGCCCATCTCGCCCGTTCGCGCGGCCACCGCGACGACCGGGACCGATCGCGCGGATCCAGAGGCCGGCGACGCCGTTGTTGCCGTCGTTGTCTTGCCCTGACCGAGCGTGACGCGGGGGACGAGAAACCAGGCCGCGACGCCGGCCAGGCCGATGACGACCAGCCAGGGCCACAGCCGCCGGCTGGTTCGCTGGGTGGTTCGAAGCGCTGCGGGCGCCGGATCGGGAAGCGTGGTATTCGCGATGGACACGATCAGCAGTCTCGCAGCGGAGCTGTCCAGGCGCGACTGCCGATCGGCAGAGGCGCCGGATCAGCCGAGCCGGATGATGCCGCGCTGAATGGCTATCGTGACCGCTTGTGTGCGATCGGCCGCTCCAAGTTTGTCCAGAATGTTTTCGATATGTATCTTGATCGTGCCGCTCGACCTGCCAAGGCGGTCGGCGACCTCGCGGTTGCCGAGGCCGCCGGCCACGAGCGTGAGCACTTCGGTTTCACGAGGCGTCAGCGTCGACCTGGGGAAGTGCTCGCTCAATCGCTCGGCCACCTCGGGCCCCACGAGGCGCTTGCCCGAGTGCACCGTGCGAATTGCCCGGACCACGTCCGAGTGGGCCGTTTCCTTCAGCAGATAGCCGCGCACGCCGGCATCGAGCGCGCGGTAGATGTCGTGGTCGCCGTCGTAGCTGGTGAGGGCGATGATGCGCGCGCCCGGAAACTCGGATCGGATCGTGGTGGTTGCCACCACGCCGTCGGTCTCGCCCATCCGCAGGTCCATCAGCGTCACGTCGGGACGCAGCTGACGGAACAGGCGGACCGCTTCGTCGCCGTTGGCCGCCTCGGCGGCCAGCTGCATGTCCGGCTCGTTCGCCAGGATGAACGCGATGCCCTTGCGGACCAGCGGGTGATCGTCGACGCACATCACACGAATCAGCGCGGACGATTCGACAGGCATGGCTACGACTCCAACTGGATGGACACGGTGGTTCCCCGGCCGCGCTCGCTCGTCAGCTCGAAGATTGCGCCGATCTGCGCCGCGCGCTCGCGCATGCCGATGAGCCCGTAGTGTCCAGCCGGCGGGCTGCCGGTCTGATCAAAGCCCGACCCATCGTCGTTGACCGAGAGGCGGAGCCGCTCGCGAGTGCTTTCGAGCGTGACGTCGAGCGTTCGCGCGCCCGAATGGCGGACGGCGTTCTGCATCGCCTCCTGGGCGATGCGGAGCAGGTTGTATTCCACGTCCGCCGGGAGCTCGGCGCGCTGATCGCCGAGCGTGAGATTCAACCGGACGTCGTGGGGTTCGGTCAGGTGACGGGCGATTCTCGCGACCGACGGCGCGAGGCCGCCGGACTCGTCCGGCCGGCGTCTCAGTCCGGACAGCGACTGCCTCGCCTCGCGCAGCGACTGACCTGCGTCGGCCACGATCTCTTCGAGCGTCTCGCGCGTGCCCGAGGCCGGCAGCCGCGACGCCAGCGCCTGCATCGACATCGTGATGCCGGCAAAGCCCTGGATGAGGGTGTCGTGCAGTTCGCGCGCGATGCGGCCGCGCTCGGCCAGGATCAAGTCGAACTTCGCGCGCAGCTGCCGGATGCGCAGGCGATAGCCGGTCCAGAACAGGAGCACCAGCCCGGCGCCGCAGACCGGGAGGAACCAGGCGCGCTGGTAGTAGCGCGGTTCGATCTCGAACGTCGTGCCCGCCGCGGCTTCGCCGCAGGTGTGGTCCGGATTGCACGCCGAGACACGGAACCGGTAATGGCCCGGCGGCAGGTTCGTGTAGAACGTCTGCCGCCGTGTGCCGGCGTCGACCCAGGTCTTGTCGAAGCCCTCGAGCAGGTACTTGAACGTGATCCGGTTCGGCACGACGAAGCTGACGCCGGTGAAGCTGAATTCCACGTTGTTGCGATCGGACGGCAGCCTGTCGAGGGCAGCGGCCGCGAGCCGTTCGCCGTTCACCGTCGTGTCTTCGACAATCGCTGACGGCGGGAGGAACGAGCGCGAGAGATGGCTCGGATCGATGACGAGCAACCCTCGGATCGTCGCAAACCACAGCCGCCCGTCTCCCGTGCGTGCGACGACCGGCTGAACGCCGGGCCGGCATTCGATCGTGCGCTGGGCGTCGAGCGGACTGTAGGGTGTGCTGACGATCCGTTGCTTTCGTCCCGCGGCGAATTGCTTCAGGTCGTCCCGCTTGACCGAGAAGATTCCCTTGCTGCACGCCATCCAGAGGCGCCCGTCGTCGTCTTCCGTGATGCCGTAGATCACGTCGTCGAACAGCCCGTCGGCCTCGGAGAAGCTGAAGACGTGTCCCTCGTCTACGAGCCTCAGGCCTTGTCCCAGCGTGCCCACCCAGAGCAGGCCGTCGGCGTCTTCGTGTACCGCGTCAGCATCGCGCAGCAGCGAAGAGTCGCTCTGCGGCGCCAGATAGAGATGTCCCTCGCGGTCGCCGCCTATCGCGAGAATCGACTCGTGGCCGCGCCGGCCCTCATTGCGGACGGCGCGGATCCGGCCGCCGCGAAAGACGGCGAGACCGCCGGACGTCGCAATCCAGAGCGCGCCGTCACGATCGCGGTAGAGCGCGCGAACGACGTTCCCCGGCATGCCCTGGTTGGTGGTCCAGGTATCGGTCACACGTCCGTCGACGAGACGATTGAGTCCGGCGCCCGTGCCCGCCCACAGATCGCCATCGCGGCCTTCCGCGAGCGCGTAAATCGTGTCTGACGCCAGACCGTCCGCTGTCGTCAGCGTCGCGAAGCGATGGCCGTCGAAACGTCCGAGGCCGCCGCCGAGTGTTCCAGCCCACACGGTCCCGCGACTGTCTTCGAGCACGGGGCCCGCCTGATTGCTGGGCAGGCCCTCGCTGGTCGTGTACGACGTCGTCACGCCGTCGAGAAACTGGTTCAAGCCATGTTTCGTGGCCACCCATAAACTGCCTTCGCGATCTTCGTAGAGCGCGAACACCGTGCTCTGTGACAGGCCGTCCTGCGGAAGGAAGCTTTCGACGTCGCCGCCGCGAATCCGGCTGAAGCCATTCTTGGTGCCGGCGAAGATGTCGCCGGTGCTGCCTTCGGCCAGGCTCAGCACCGAGTTGTCGGCCAGCCCGTCGACGACGGTCAGGCGGATCTCGTGCGCGCCGGCGCGGTGAATCAGTCCGCTGCTCGAGCCGATCCACAGCGTGCCGTCGCGGGCGCAGAGCATCGCCTGTGTCGCCGGTGCGTCACCCGCCGCCGGCACCGCGGCCGAGAAGCGATCGCCGGTCCAACTGAAGACGCGGCCGGCGTCGTCGCCGACGAAGATGGTGCCGTTGCGCGTCGAGCACGCCGCGCCCACGGTCGACGCGGATAGTCCGTCGCCTTCGTCGAACATGCGAATCGTGTCGCCGCTCAGCTCGACCAGCCCGCGGGACGTGCACGCCCAGATGTTGTCGGCCGGATCGCCGACGAGACATTGCACGGAATCGGAGGGCAGTCCGTTCTCCCGCGTGTACCGGCGGGCTTTCCCGTCTTGAATGCGAATGAGGCCGTTCTGACTCGTGCCTATCCAGAGTGCGCCGTCGTGGGCTTCGAAAAGCCGGGTGATACGAATGTCCTTGAGCGACAGGCCTTCGACCGTCTCGATCGTCGTGAAGCGCACGCCGTCGAACTTGACCAGCCCGGTCTGCGTGCCGAGCCATAGATACCCGTCGCGCGTTTGCAGGAGCGCCTCGATCGACGCCTGCGGCAGACCTTGCTGCACCTGCCAGATGCGCCGCACATACTGCGACAACGTCTTCGACGGGTCGAGCGCGTAGGCGCGAGCCGACATTCCCGTCACGATCAGCACCAGCGCTGATCGCCACAGCCGTGTGCGCAGGTTCGGCATCGGTCGAGCGATCGCCATTGCGTCCTGTTCCGATGATATCCAAGCGCGCGGCCGATTCTTCGTGGCTCGCGAACGACTTACGCCATCTTCGCGGTTGCTTTACAAACTCGTACGGCCATTGGCGTATGCCGCACTCGGCTGACTTGCAGTCGCCCGCCAACCGCTCACCTGACATAGTGCAAACACGTGCGGAACGCGTCGCACGAAGGTTCAGATCGTGGCTCAGCATCTCACGTGGAGGACGGCGAGGCGGATTGCGGTCGGTGTGGCGGGCGCGATGTTGATTGGCTCGGCCGGCTTTCAGGCATCGCGAGTCGACGGCTTCAGCATGGAGCCGACGCTCGAAGATCACGATCGCCTGCTGGTGAACAAGACGGCCTATGCGTTCAGCGATCCGAAGCCGGGAGACATCGTGACCTTCTACTACCCGCCGGATCCGGCGCAGATCTTCGTCAAGCGTCTGATCGCCGTCGAGGGCCAGACGGTGCAGATCATCGCCGGGCACGTGCTGGTGAACGATCGTCCGGTGCGCGACGACTATGTGCCGCCGGCGTTTCGCGATCACGACGACTGGGGGCCGAAGGTCGTCGAGCGCGGCTACGAGTTCGTGATGGGCGACAACCGGAACGACAGCTCGGACAGCCGCGAGTGGGGCTTCGTGCCGAAGAAATACATCGTCGGCAAAGTGAACGTCCGATGGTGGCCGCTGCAGGACGTCACGCTTTTCTGAGGCTTATTAATTTAGATGATGACGGATACGACCGAACAACAGACAACCGCGCAGGCGGCTCCGCTACCTCCGTCGCGAGCGCGCGGGCTGATCTGGTTCGTGCTGCTGCTCGTGATCGCGGGCGTCGCCGGATACGCTGTGTGGCGGGCCGGGCGACCCGCGTCCGCACAGCGCGTGCAGGGCCCCGGCGGCGGTGGTGGTGGCGGCCGCGGTCGCGGCGGCGCCAACGGACCGGTGCCCGTCGTCGTCGCGACCGTCGGACGGTCCACCATTCCCGTTTACCTGAATGGCCTCGGCAACGTGACGGCGTTCTACACCGTGACGATCAAGTCGCGGGTGGACGGCCAGTTGATGAAGGTCGACTTCAAGGAAGGCGACTACGTCAAGGAGGGCCAGGTCCTCGCCGAGATCGATCCACGGCCCTTCCAGGTGCAGCTCGAGTCGGCAGAGGCCACGCTGGCGAAGGATCAGGCGCTGCTCGACAACGCGAAGGTCGACTTCGACCGCTATACGAAGCTGCTCGCCACCGATGCGGTCCCGAAACAGCAGCTGGACACCCAGACTGCCCTCGTCGCGCAATACAAAGCCGCCATCCAGCAGGACGCGGCCGCCGTCGACAACGCCAAGCTGCAGCTCGTCTACGCCAAGGTGACGGCGCCGATCTCGGGTGTGGCCGGCCTTCGTCTCGTCGATCCGGGAAACATCGTTCACGCGTCGGACGCGAACGGCATGGTCGTGATCACGCAGCTCCAGCCGATTTCGGTCCTGTTCACGATTCCCGAGGACGCTCTGCCGCAGATCACGCAGAAGCTGCGTGCCGGCGCGCACCTGTCGGTCGACGCTTACAACCGCGACAACTCCAAGAAACTCGCGTCGGGCATGCTGCTGACCGTCGACAACCAGATCGACAACACCACGGGGACCTCCAAGCTGAAGGCGGTCTTCGACAACAAGGACAACGAGCTGTTTCCGCAGCAGTTCGTCAACGTTCACCTCCTCGTCGACTCGCTGACCAATCAGCTGGTGGTGCCGAACGTCGCGGTCCAGAACGGCCAGCAGGGCACATTCGTGTACGTCGTCGACGACAAGTCGCGCGTTCACCTGAAACCGGTGCAGGTCGGCAAGACGACCGAAACGTCCAGCGATATCACCAGCGGCATCGCCGAAGGCGATCGCGTGGTCGTCGACGGCACCGACCGGCTGATCGAAAACGCCGTCGTCCGCGTCCGTAAGGCCGGCGAGCTCGACAACAACGACGCGCCGGCGGGCGACGGCCAGGGCGGCCGCGGGAGGCGGGGCGGCGGCGGTGGCGGCCAGCGGCGGGGCGCGACGCAGTGAGCATTTCCCGAACGTTCATTCTCCGTCCGGTCGCGACGGCGCTGATGATGGCCGGCGTCGTGCTGGTCGGCGTCGTCGCGTTTCGCCAGCTGCCGGTGTCGGCGCTGCCGCAGGTCGACTACCCGACCATGCAGGTGCAGACGTTCTATCCCGGGGCGAGTCCGGAAGTCGTCACCTCCTCGATCACCGCGCCGCTCGAAAAGCAGTTCGGCCAGGTGCCGGGCCTGACGCAGATGACGTCGATCAGCTCGTTCGGCAGCTCGCTGATCACGCTGCAGTTCTCGCTCGATCTGAGCATCGACGTCGCCGAGCAGGAAGTGCAGGCCGCGATCAACGCTGCGCAGAACCTGCTGCCGCAGAATCTGCCGGTCCCGCCGATCTACAGCAAGACCAACCCGGCCGACGCGCCGATCCTGACGCTCGCGCTGACCTCGTCGACGGTGCCCCTGCCGAAGATCGAGGAGCTCGCCGAAACCCGCATGGCGCAGCGCATCTCGCAATTGAAGGGCGTCGGCCTCGTGAGCATCAGCGGCGGCCAGCGGCCGGCGGTCCGCGTCCGCGCGAATCCGATGGCGCTGGCATCCTACGGCCTGAGCCTCGAAACGCTCCGCACCGCGCTTACGAGCGCCAACGTCAACCAGGCGAAAGGCAACTTCGACGGTCCCGATCAGGCGTGGACGATCAACGACAACGATCAGCTGCAGGCCGGCGCGCAGTACGGGCCGATCATCATCGCGTACCGCAACGGTGCGCCGGTGCGCATCTCCGATGTCGCGACGGTTGTCGACGGCGTGGAGAACTCGAAGCTTGCGGCCTGGGTCAACGAGGATCGCGCCATCGTCCTGAACATCCAGCGCCAGCCCGGCACCAACATCATCAGCGTCGTCGATACCGTGCAGTCGCTGCTGCCGCAGATCGAGGCGTCGCTGCCGCAGGGCATCAAGGTCGAGGTGATCACCGACCGCACCACCACCATTCGCGCGTCAGTGAAGGACGTCGAGTTCGAGCTGCTGCTCACCATCGTGCTGGTCGTCGCCGTGATCTTCGTGTTCCTGCGCAGCGCAGCGGCGACGATCATTCCGGGCATCGCCGTGCCGCTGTCGCTGGTCGGCACCTTCGGCGTGATGTACCTCCTTGGCTACAGCCTCGACAACCTGTCGCTGATGGCGCTGACGATCTCCACCGGCTTCGTCGTCGACGATGCGATCGTCATGATCGAGAACATCTCGCGCTATCTCGAGATGGGCGACTCGCCGATGGAGGCCGCACTGAAAGGCTCGGCGGAGATCGGCTTCACCATCGTCTCGCTGACGGTCTCGCTGATCGCGGTGCTGATCCCGCTGTTGTTCATGGCCGATATCGTCGGCCGCCTGTTTCGCGAATTCGCGGTGACCCTCGCCGTCACCATCATCTTCTCCGCCTTCGTGTCGCTGACGCTGACACCGATGATGGCTGCCCGGATCCTGAAACACCGGCCCGAGAGCGAGCAGGGGCGGCTGTACCGCTGGTCGGAGTGGTGCTTCGTCAAGACGATTGAGGCCTACGGCCGGATGGTGCGTGTGGTCCTCCGCCATCAGACCGCCACGCTCCTGATTGCCGCCGCGACGCTCGGCCTCACGATTTACCTGTACGAGATCGTGCCGAAGGGATTCTTCCCGATTCAGGACACAGGCGCGATCCTGGGGATTTCGCAGGCGCCGGAAACGGTGTCGTTCTCGGCGATGTCGAAGCTGCAGGAAGGCCTCGTCCGGGTGATCCGCGAGGATCCCGCGGTCGAGAACCTGACCTCGTTCATCGGCGCCGACGGCGTGAATACGACGATGAACAGCGGCCGCATCCAGATCACCTTGAAGCCGCTCGAGGATCGCGCCGGCGTGTCGGCCGTCGACGTGATCCGGCGCCTCGGCTCAAAACTGAACCGGGTCGCCGGCATCGAGCTGTTCATGCAGCCGGTGCAGGATCTCGCGGTCGAGGATCGCATCAGCCGGACGCAATATCAGTACGCGCTCGACGCACCCGACAAGGCGCTGCTCGATCTCTGGGCGCCGCGGCTGGTTGAACGGCTCAAGCAGATTCCGGAACTGCGCGACGTCGCCAGCGATCAGCAGAACAACGGCCTCGGCGTCTTCGTCAAGATCGATCGCGACACGGCCGGGCGTCTCGGCATCACGCCGCAGAACGTGGACGACGCGCTCTATGATTCGTTCGGCCAGCGGCAGGTCTCGACCATCTATACCCAGACCAATCAATTCCACGTCGTCCTGGAAGTGGCGCCCAGCTATCAACAGGACGCCGGCGCCCTGCGCGACCTCTACGTGCCGACCGGAGCGGCGTCGGCGAATCTGGCGTCGACCATCGCGCTCGCCGGCACCAACTCCGCGCTCACCGGAGCGGCCGCGATCGCCGCGGCGCCGCTCGCCGGCTTCGTGACGTCGTCGCTGGCGCCGTCCCCAATCGCCATCAATCACCAGAGCCAGTTTCCCGTGGTGACGCTCTCGTTCAACCTGGCGTCGGGCGCCTCGCTCGGCGCGGCGGTCGAACACATCCGTCAGGCGACGCAGGAGCTCGGGATGCCGGCGAGCATCGAGCCGAGCTTTCAGGGCACCGCCCATGCGTTCGAGTCGTCGCTGGCCAATGAATCTATCCTCATTCTCGCGGCGATCGTGACCGTCTACCTGGTGCTCGGCATGTTGTACGAGAGCATCATTCACCCGATCACGATTCTCTCGACGCTGCCGTCGGCCGGCGTCGGCGCCATCCTCGCACTGGTCCTCTTCAAGGAAGATCTCGACGTCATCGCGCTCATCGGCATCATCCTGCTCATCGGCATCGTCAAGAAGAACGCGATCATGATGATCGACTTCGCGCTCGAAGCGGAGCGTCACGAAGGCAAGTCGCCCGAGGAGGCAATTTACCAGGCGTGCCTCCTGCGCTTCCGCCCGATCATGATGACGACGATGGCGGCGCTGCTGGGCGCGGTGCCGCTGGCGTTCGGCAGCGGCATCGGATCCGAGCTGCGCAAGCCGCTCGGCATCTGCATCATCGGCGGCCTGCTCGTCAGCCAGGTGCTCACGCTCTTCACCACGCCGGTCATCTATCTCTTCTTCGGCCGCATCGCCGCTTGGTTCGGCCGGTTCCGCTCGCCGGCCGCCGCCCAGTTGCCGGCGCCCCACGCCTCGTGAGGCCATGAGCATCTCCACGCCGTTCATCCGGCGCCCGATCGCGACCTCGCTGTTCATGATCGCCATCACGCTGTCGGGCGTGATCGCTTACACGCTGCTGCCGGTGTCGGCGCTGCCGGAAGTCGACTTTCCCACGATCACCGTCAGCGCCGGTCTGCCGGGAGCGAGCCCGGAAGTGATGGCCGCGTCGGTCGCGACGCCGCTCGAGAAGCAGTTCACCCGGATCGCGGGCGTCACCGAGATGACGTCGAACAGCTCGGTGGGATCCGCGAACGTCACGCTGCAGTTTGATCTCAGCCGTGACATCAACGCCGCCGCCCGCGAAGTGCAGGCCGCCATCAACTCGGCGGCCGGCTCGCTGCCGGCCAACCTGCCCTCGCTGCCGCGCTACCGGAAGATCAACCCCGCGGACCAGCCGATTCTGCTCATGACGCTCGAATCCGACGTCGTGCCCCGGCCGCAGCTCTATGACATTGCGTCGTCGGTGTTCGCGCAGAAGCTGTCACAGGTGCCGGGCGTCGGACAGGTGTCGGTCGGCGGGAGCTCGCTGCCGGCGGTCCGCGTGGAGGTGAACCCGCAGCCGCTGTCGAACTACAACGTCGGACTCGATCAGATCGGCACGTTCCTGCAGCGCGCCAATGCCAACGTGCCCAAAGGCGCGGTCGCGAACGACGAAGTCCAGCTGCCGATCTACACCAGCGATCAGCTGTTCCAGGCCAAGGACTACAAGGATCTGGTCGTCGTGTACCGCAAGGGTGCCCCGGTCCGGCTCTCCGATCTGGGCCGCGTGATCGACGCCAACGAGGACGTCCGCAACCTGGGTCTCGTCAACGGCAGCCCGATGGTCCAGATCCAGATCAGCCGTCAGCCGAACGCCAACATCGTCGAGACCGTGGCGCGCATCAAGGCACTGATGCCGCAGTTCGAGGCGCAGCTGCCGCCGTCGGTGCGCTTCAAGATCGCCAGCGACCGGACCATCACCACCAAAGCGTCGATGGACGACGCCCAGCGCAACATGGTCATCTCGATCGGTCTGGTGATCTTCGTGGTGTTCATCTTCCTGCGCAACGGCTGGTCCACGTTCATTCCCAGCGTCTCGGTGCCGGTCTCCATCATCGCGACCTTCGGCGCGATGTACCTGCTCGGCTACACGCTCGACAACCTCTCGCTCATGGCGTTGACCATCGCCACCGGGTTCGTGGTGGACGATGCGATCGTCGTCATCGAGAACATCACGCGCCACCTCGAGGACGGCCTGGCGCCGATGCAGGCCGCGCTGAAGGGGGCCGAGGAGATCGGCTTCACGGTGCTGTCGATGAGCGTGTCGCTCATCGCGGTCTTCATCCCGATTCTGATGATGAGCGGTGTGATGGGCCGCTTGTTTCGAGAGTTCGCGATCGTGCTGTCCGTGGCGATCGCCATCTCGATGGTGGTGTCGATCACGTTGACGCCGATGATGTGCGCCTGGCTTCTGAAGGAGCACAAAGCCGACCAGCACGGGTATCTGTACAACCAGAGCGAGCGGTTCTTCCAATGGGTGATCTCCACCTATGGCGCGGCGCTGTCGGTGGTGCTCGACCATCCCGCCACTGTCCTGCTCACGGTGCTGCTGACCCTGGGCGCGAACGTCTACCTCTACGTGAAGATTCCGAAGGGATTCTTCCCGCAGCAGGACACCGGACGACTGCAGGGGGCGATCGTCGGGGAGCAGCACATCTCCTACCAGGCGCTCGTCGACAAAGCACGATGGTTCGAAGAGCAGGTGCGCAACGATCCTGACGTCGAGACGGTGACCATGGTCGCAGGGACCAGCGGCGGCGGCTTCGGCGGCAACTCGGCGAACATCAACGTGCAGCTGAAGCCGGTCGGCGTGCGCACGTCCACGTCGGATCAGGTGGTCGCGCGGCTCAGGCGGAAAACGGGAGGCGTCCCGGGTGCGACGATGTTCCTTCAGAACTCCCAGGATGTCCGCATCGGCGGACGCCAGGGGAACGCGCAGTACCAGTACACGATCCAAGCGCCCGACTTCGCCCTGCTCGGTGAGTGGGGACCGAAGGTGCTGGAGCGCCTCTCGGCGCTCCCCGAGATCGCCGACGTCAGCTCCGATCAGCAGAACTCCGGACTGTCGTCCAACGTCGTCATCGATCGCGACACGGCCTCGCGGCTGGGCCTGACGGCGCAGGCGGTGGACGCGGCACTCTACGACGCCTTCGGCCAGCGCCAGGTGTCGGTGATGTACAAAGCGATCAACCAGTACCACGTCATCCTGGCGCTGCAGCAGCAGTGGTGGTCGAGTCCGGACTTCCTCAACACGATCTACGTGCAGACGCCCAAGGGCACTGACGTGCCGCTATCGACGTTCACGCACTTCACGCAAGGCATTACGCCCATTCGCCTGCCGCACCAGGGCCAGTTCCCGGCGACCACCTTGTCGTTCAACCTGAACGAGGGCGTATCGCTGAGCGATGCGGTCTCGGCGATCGATCACGCCGAAGTCGAGATGGGTCTGCCGGCGAGCATCACCGGCAAGTTCGCCGGCACGGCCCGCGCCTACCAGGAAGCGCTCGACAACCAGCCGATTCTCATCGGCACCGCGCTCCTGGCGGTCTACATCGTGCTCGGCATGCTCTACGAGAGCCTCATCCATCCGCTGACGATCATCTCGACGCTGCCGTCGGCGGGCGTCGGCGCGCTGGTGGCGATGGTCCTGTTCAAGAGCGATCTCGACATCATCGGGATGATCGGGATCATCCTCCTGATCGGCATCGTCAAGAAGAACGCGATCATGATGATCGACTTCGCGCTTGCCGCGGAGCGCAACGACGGCCTGTCGGCGCGCGAAGCGATCTTCCAGGCGTGCCTGCTGCGCTTCCGCCCGATCATGATGACGACCATGTGCGCGCTGCTCGGCGCGATGCCGATGGCACTCGGCCTGGGCGCCGGCGCCGAGCTTCGCAAGCCGCTCGGCGTTGCCATTGTCGGCGGCCTGGTCGTGAGCCAGATGCTCACGTTGTTCACGACGCCGGTGATTTATCTCTATCTCGATCGGCTGCGCGCCGGCCTCACCTGGAAGCAGCCTGGCTACCAGAACCGCCCGGGCATGCTGGTGCCCGGCGGCATCGCGGGAGGAAGTCATTGATGACACGGGCCAGCCTGGTGGTGTGCGCGTTGTTGTGCGGCACGGCGTGCCGCGTGGGACCGGCGTATCAGCGTCCGGCGGCGCCGACGCCGCCGGACTTCAAGGAGCTGGCGGGCAGCGATACCTGGAAGGTCGCGACGCCGATTGACGATCTGCCGAAAGGTAAATGGTGGGAGATGTTCGGCGATCCGCAGCTCAACGCCCTGGAGGAGGCGATCGAGATCAGCAACCAGAACATCAAGCAGGCCGAGGCAAACTTCCGCCAGGCGCGCGCGATCGTCCGCGTGAATCGCGCCAACGCCTATCCCACGGTTGGCGTCAATCCGAGCGTCACACAGTCCGATCAGGGGCCCAACACCGGCCGCGGCGGCGGCCGCAGCCAGTCATTCGCGCTGCCCGCGGACGTGACGTGGGAACCGGACTTGTGGGGCCGTGTGCGGTTGTCCGTCGAGAACGCGACCAGCAACGCGCAGGTGAGCGCGGCGGAGCTCGAGAACATCCGGCTCAGCCAGCAGGCGCTGCTGGCGGTGGACTATTTCTCGCTCGCCGCCTCCGACATGCAGCAGGCCATTCTGCACGACACGATCGAAAGCTACGAAAGAAATCTCCGGCTCACGACCGATCGCTTCAACGGCGGCGTGGCGTCGAGGTCCGACGTGACGCTCGCGCAAACGCAGCTGGCTGGCGCGCAGGCTCAGAGCACGGATCTGAAGGTCGCACGCGCACAGTTCGAGCACGCGATCGCGACGCTGACCGGGCGCCCGCCTTCGGGCGTGACCATCACGACGACCGGCATCTCCGGGCCGCCCCCGGGAATCCCCATCGCGATCCCGTCGCGACTGCTCGAGCGACGGCCTGACATCGCGGCGGGCGAGCGCCAGGTGGCGGCTGCCAACGCCAACGTCGGCCTGGCGCAGACCGCGTACTACCCCACGCTGACGCTGTCCGCGAACCCGGCGCTGATAGCGACAGACCTGGTGAACCTGTTCAGCTGGGCGAGCCGCAGCTGGTCCGCGAGCGCGGCGCTGTCGCAGACCGTCGCGGACTTCGGGAAGCGGCGCGCGCAGGTCGAGAGTGCGCAGGCGGCCTACGACGCGACGGTGGCGGCGTATCGCCAGACCGTGCTCGTCGCGTTTCAGGAAGTCGAAGACGATCTCGCCAGCCTGCGCTATCTCGCCGAGGAGGCCGTGCAACAGCAGCAGGCCGTGACTGCGGCGCAACAGGCACTGAGCCTGGAGACCGATCGCTATCGTGCCGGCACCGACTCGTATCTGAACGTGATCACGACGCAGGTGATCGCGCTCAACGATCAGCAGATCGCCGTCTCCATCCTGCAGCGGCGGGTGAGCGCAGCGGTCGATCTGATCAAGGCGCTCGGCGGCGGCTGGGACGCGGCGCTGCTGCCGAGCGCGACCGAACTGGTCACCAAGCCTCAGTGATCAGCTCACGATTTCACCCTGCCTCCTGCGGGCCTCTACACGAAGGTTGTCTTTATCCCATAGAATTTGAAGATGCGCGTGGCGATCATTGGACAGCAGGCGTTTGGCAAGAGTGTTCTGGAGGCGTTCGTCGCTCGAAACGACGAGGTCGTCGGTGTGTTCTGCGCTCCCGAGAAGGAAGGTGCGCGACCTGATCCGTTGCGTCTGACGGCGCAGCAACTCGGCGTGAGGGTCATCACGCTCCCCACGCTCAGGGGGGCGGTCGCCGTCGAGGCGTTGGCCGGGCTCGGGGCCGATCTGGCGGTCATGGCCTTCGTGCTCCAGTTCGCGCCGCAAGAGTTCGTCAACGTCCCGAAGCATGGAACCATCCAGTACCATCCGTCGCTCCTGCCGAAGTACCGCGGCCCCTCGTCCATCAACTGGCCGGTGATCAAAGGCGATCGACAGACGGGTCTGACGATCTTTCGACCGACGGACGGACTGGACGAGGGCCCGATCATCCTGCAGAAGACGGTCGAGATCGGCCCCGACGACACGCTGGGAACCGTCTACTTCGATCGCCTGTTTCCGATGGGCGTCGCCGCGTTGCTCGAGGCGGCGGATCTGGTCGTGTCCGGGCAGGCACAGGAACGTCCCCAGGACGAAACGCAGGCGACGTACGAAGGCTGGTGCCGGGATCCGCAGGCGCAGATCAACTGGTACGCCCACCTGGACGCCATTTACAATCTCATCCGCGGCTGCAATCCATCGCCCGGCGCGTGGACGACGATCGGCGAGTCTCGTGTGCGCTTCTACGACGTTCGAAAGCATGTCGCGCGCCGGCTTGGCGACGTCACCGGAAAGATCGGCGAGATTTGCGCGATTGGCGATCAGAGCGTGCAGATCGCCGTGCAGGGTGGCCGCCTGGAAGTGCTCAAGGTGCGAGTTGATGGCGGCGAGAAAATGTCGGCGGCTGCGTTTGCGAAGGCCGCCGGACTGAAGCTCGGATCGAACGTGAGCATGGCTCTCGATCCGTTGTACTCGTAAAGGTCGCTCGTCAGGTTACGCCGAGCGGGCAACTCTCGAAAACGCACGCCGGTACGACAGGGGGCTGGTGCCCACCACGGTTCCGAAGTGCTCGCGCAAGACGGCAGCTGATCCGAAGCCTGCTTCAGCCGCCACCTGTTCGACGGCCAGATCCGTCGTTTCGAGCAGCCGCTGCGCGTGCCGCACGCGCGCGTGAGCCGCGATCGGATTTCGAGCGCTACGGTCGTACCAATGGATTGGTGCCGGCTGGCTCATTCACGCCGGCTGGGACATTGCGCATCACTTGTGGGGCAATCCGATTTGGCCGTTCATGCCGAGCTCCGCGTTCGGCTGCATGGTCTTCGACAGCGTGATTGCGCTGTGGTTCCTTGCCGGTGCTCCATCGTTCCTGCAGCGCCCACAGGTTGCGATAGGTATGAGCTGACGATGGAACGGCCGCGCGTGATCAGCGCGCGGAGTCAACGCCGGGCGTTGGAGCTCTGCTCGCTCTGCCGAGTGCCAGCACTTCTAGTCGCTTGTCGGTTCGGCGTGGCGCGCCCGATCGCGGCGCTGATCACACAGGGGACACGAAGGACACAAAGGAATTCGGACGGGTCTTGCCTCCGTGTCCTGG
>DASSGK010000369.1:0-34675 GCA_035693505.1 Vicinamibacterales bacterium | reverse complement strand
ATCGGCTTCACCATCGTGTCCATGACGCTCTCACTGGCCGCCGTCTTCATTCCCGTTCTCTTCATGGGCGGCGTGCTCGGCCGGCTCTTCCGCGAGTTCTCGGTCACCATCTGCGTCGCGATCCTGATCTCCGGCGTCGTCTCGGTGACGCTGACGCCGATGCTGTGCAGCCTGTTCCTCAAGAAGCCGCACAAGCACGGCGAAGAGTCGAAGTTCGGCAAGATCACCGAGCAGGGCTTCGACAGCATGCTGAAGGGCTACGACCGCGCGCTGCAGGTGGTGCTCAAGCACCGGCCGGCGACGATGGCGACGTTCGTCGCGGTGCTGGTGTTGACCGGCGTGCTGTTCGTGCTCGTCCCCAAGGGCTTCATTCCCGAGCAGGACACCGATCAGATCGCGGTCACGACGGAAGCGGCACAGGGCACGTCGTACGACAAGCTGGTCGAATACCAGGACCAGGTCTCCAAGATCATCAGCAAGGATCCCAACGTCGAAGGCCTGGTCTCGACGATCGGCGGCAGCGCGGCCGCGACGCTCGGCGGACCGAACCTCGGACAGATCGTCGTCCACCTGAAGCCGCGCGGCGATCGCAGGGAGCTGGCGACCGACATCATCGCCAGGCTGCGTCCCGAGATGGCCAAGGTCGTCGGCATGGACGTCTACATGCAGAACCCGCCGACGGTGCGCATCGGCGGACAGGTCAGCAAGAGCCTCTACCAGTTCTCGATGCAGTCGCCGAACCGCGAGGAGCTCTATAAGGCGTCACGCGATCTGAAGAAAGCGCTCACCGGCCTTCCCGGCCTCGAGGATCTGACCAGCGATCTCGAGATCTCGAGCCCGCAGGTCAACGTCGACATCGATCGCGACAAGGCGGCCGCCCTCGGCGTCACCGCCAACCAGATCGAGAGCGCGTTCTACGACGCCTACGGTCCGCGCTGGGTCTCGACGATCTACGCGCCGGTCAACGAGTACAAGGTGCTGCTCGAGCTCGCCCCCCAGTTCCAGAACGACCCGGGCGCGCTGTCGATGCTGTACTTCAAGGCGACGCCGCAGGCTGGTGCGGGTGCCGCAGCCAACACGGCGAACGCAAACGCCGCAGGGGGCACCGGAACGGTAGCAGGCGGCGGCACGACCTCGGGAGCGGTCGGTGGCGCACTCGGCGGCGCGGGCACTTCGACGGCCGGCACCGTCGTTCCGCTCGACACGCTTGCCAAGACGACGCAGGTCGTCGGCCCGCAGACGGTGAACCATCACGGACAGCTGCCGGCGGTGACGATTTCGTTCGGCCTCGCGCCCGGCGCGTCGCTCGGCGACGTCCTCACGCGTGTGCAGAAAGTCGCGGACGAAACGCTGCCGGAAGGCGTCAGCGGCGCGTTCCAGGGCGCGGCCAAGGCGTTCGAGAGCTCGCTCGGCAACCTCGCGGTGCTGCTCGTCATCGCGATCATGGTCGTCTACATCGTGCTCGGCATCCTCTACGAGAGCTACATCCACCCGCTCACGATTCTCTCCGGCCTGCCGTCCGCGGCCTTCGGCGCGCTGGTCACGCTCATCGTGTTCCGGATGGATCTGAACATCTACGCGTTCGTCGGCATGATCATGCTGATCGGCATCGTCGAGAAGAACGCGATCATGCAGATCGACTTCGCGCTGGAAGCGGAGCGCGGCGGGAAGACGCCGGAGGCGGCGATCTACGAAGGCTGCCTGATTCGATTCCGTCCGATCATGATGACGACGATGGCCGCGCTGCTCGGCGCGCTGCCGATCGCGGTCGGCTACGGCGCGGGCGGCGAAGCGCGGCAGCCGCTCGGACTCGTCGTCGTGGGCGGTCTGCTCTTCTCGCAGCTCGTCACGCTGTTCCTGACGCCGGTGGTCTACACCTACATGGCTCAGCTCCAGACCTGGATGAAGTCGCGGCAGGACACGCGCTCGCTGACGCCCGCAACGGCCGGCAAGTAGCCCGGCCCTTCTCTATTTGCGGGCGCAGACGCCCGCAGCTGCGTCATACTTGGGCCGGACGCGCCGAGAATGCCTGCACCCGCGGTACATTCGCGACTGCTGCCTGCGCTGCTGACGCTGCTGTGCGTCGCTGCCGTGTCGGCTGGTCTGGCCGCTGGCGGCGCACCGAACGACGCCGATGGCATCCGCATTCAAGCCGCGGGGGCTCCACCACCAGACGCGATCCTTCCGCAGACGCTCGACAAATACTGCGTCACCTGCCACAACGCGACGGCGAAAACCGCCGGCCTGTCGATCGACCGCCTCGATGTGCACGATGTGGCGGCCAATGCGCAGCGGTGGGAGCAGATCGCAACAAAACTGCGCACGGGCGAAATGCCGCCTCCGGGCCGCCCGCGTCCCGACGCCGCGACTTACAGGGCGGCCGTGACGTCGCTGGAGCGGGCACTGGATGACGCGGCAGCGGCGAAGCCGGATCCGGGGCGCGTTCCTGTCCATCGATTGAATCGCAGCGAGTACGCTAACGCAATCCGCGATCTGCTCGGCCTCGAGATCGATGCCCGCGCGCTGTTGTCGTCGGACGAAGCCGACCAGGAAGGCTTCGACAACGTGGCGAGCGTCCTGTCGGTGTCGCCCGCGCTCCTCGAGAACTATCTCTCGGCCGCACGGACGCTCAGCCGTCTTGCCGTCGGCGATCCGGCGCTGCGCCCGGTCGTCGACAGCTTCAAGATTTCCAAGGCACTGGTCCAGGACGAGCGTCTCGGCGACGATCTGCCGTTCGGTTCGCGCGGCGGCGCGCTGATTCGGTATCAGTTCCCGCTCGATGCCGAGTACACGATCAAGGTCCTGCTCCGGCGGCAGGAGTACGACTACATCATCGGCATGGGCGAGCCGCACGAGCTCGACATCCGAGTCGACGGCGTCCGAGTCGCCCGGTTCACGGTGGGCGGCGGGGCCAAGGGGATGTCCGCCCCGGAGAACTTCGCCGGAAACACTCAGGGCGTTCCCGAGTGGGAAGAGTACATGCACACGGCGGACGCAAAGCTCGAGGTGCGCGTGCCGGTCAAGGCTGGGCCGCACGAGATCGGCGTGTCGTTCGTGAACCGGTTCTGGGAGGCCGAAGGCGTGCTGCAGCCGCCTCAAACCGGCTTCGGACGCACGACCAACGAGTACTACCACGGCAATCCCGCGGTGGAGGTCGTGTCGATTGGCGGACCGTACGGAAAGCCTGACGCGGGAGACTCGGCAAGCCGCCGCAAGCTGTTTGTCTGCCAGCCGAAGGACGCTGCCAGCGAAGACGCGTGCGCGCGGACCATCCTGTCGACGCTCGCCACGCGCGCCTACCGCCGCCCCGTCACCGAGAGCGAGATCCAGATGCTCCTCGGCTTCTACAAGGCCGGCCGGCAGGCCCAAGGGAGCTTTGATGCCGGCATTCAGCGCGGGACCGAGCGGATTCTCGCAGCGCCGAGCTTCCTCTTCCGCATCGAACACCAACCCGCCGGGATTTCTGCCGGCGCAGCCTATCGCCTCAGCGATCTCGACCTCGCGTCGCGGCTGTCGTTCTTTCTCTGGAGCAGCATCCCTGACGACGAGCTGCGGACGGCCGCGGCTCGCGGACAGCTGAGCGATCGCGCGACGCTGCAGCATCAGGTGCAGCGGATGCTGCGCGATCCGCGATCGAAAGCGCTGGTCGACAATTTTGCGACACGCTGGCTCGAGTTGAGCAAGCTCTCCGGCGTCGTCCCCGACACGGAGCTCTATCCGGAATTCGACGAGAACCTGCGCGGCGCGATGGAACAGGAAACGAAGCTGTTCGTCGCCAGCCAGCTGCACGACGATCGCGGCGTGGCGGAGTTGCTGACGGCCAACTACTCGTTCCTGAACGCCCGGCTGGCGGCGCACTATGGAATTCGCAACATCTACGGCGATCACTTCCGCCGCGTCGAGTTCGCTGACGGCGTTCGTGGAGGACTTCTCGGTCAGTCGAGCCTCCTCACGGTCACTTCGTACCCTAATCGCACGTCGGTGACGATGCGCGGGCGGTGGCTGCTGGCGAACATGCTCGGCGCGCCGCCCCCACCGCCGCCGGCCGACATTCCAGCGCTCAAGGAACCAGGTGTCGATGGTCAGCCCCAGTCCCTGCGCGACCGGATGCAGATCCACCGCAAGAATCCCGCGTGCGCGTCGTGCCACCAGCGGATGGATCCACTCGGGTTCGCCCTCGAGAATTTCGACGCGCTCGGAAAGTGGCGGACGGTGAGCGACGGCGTGCCGATCGACGCGTCGGCCTCGTTTCCCGACGGCACACGATTCGAAGGCGTCGCCGGTCTGCGAACGCTGCTCGTCAGCCACAAGGAAGATTTCGTCCGCACGCTGAGCGCGAAGCTGCTGGCCTACGCAATCGGCCGCGGCCTCGCCACTCCCGACATGGCTGCCGTCCGCAAAATCGCGCGCGATGCCGCAGCTGCTGACTACTCCTGGTCGTCAATCATCGCCGGCATCGTCACGAGCACACCGTTCAGCATGGCGATCGCCGGCGAAGATCAGGGCACGCCAACAGGAAAGGCCCGTCAATGATCATCTCGAAACTCGTCATCCCGCGACGCACGGTCCTGCGCGGCCTCGGTTCGATGCTGGCGCTGCCGCTGCTCGACAGCATGGTGCCTGCGCTCTCGGCCCTTCAGAAGACAGCGGCCAAGCCGATCAACCGGTTCGGCGTGATGTACGTGCCCAACGGCATGATCATGAAGAACTACCTGCCGCTGACCGAGGGCACGGGCTACGAGATGACCCCGACATTGGCCGCGCTCGCGCCGTTTCGCGAGCAGGTGCTCGTGCTGAGCGGGCTCGAGTGCATCCCCCCGCCGGGACGGCCGGGCGGAGCGCACGCGAAAGCCAGCACCCGCTTTCTGACCGACATCTCGCCGCCGACGAGCGAAACGTGGCTCGACGCCGGCATCTCGATGGATCAGATCCTCGCGCAGGAGACCGGCAAGCTGACGCAGCTGGCGTCGCTCGAACTGGCGATCGAGTCGGGCGAGACGGCGGGCGCTTGCGACACCGGCTTCGCCTGCCCGTACACGAACACGATCAGCTGGAAGAGCCAGAACACGCCGTTGCCGACGCAGAACAACCCGCGCGTGGTGTTCGAACGCCTCTTCGGCGACAGTACCAGCACGGATCCGAAGGTACGGCTCGCGCGGCTGCAGCAGCAGCGGAGCGTGCTCGACTCGATCGGCGACGAGGTCGCGCACCTTCAGGGCGTGTTGCCTCAGAGCGATCGCACGAAGCTGACCGAGTACCTGGACGCCATCCGCGGCGTCGAGCAGCGCATTCAGATTGCCGAGCAGCAAAGCGAACGTGAGCTGCCGCTGGTCGATCATCCTGCGGGCATCCCAGCCGGCTGGGAAGATCACATGAACCTGATGCTCGATCTGCAGGTGCTGGCGTTTCAATGCGACCTCACCCGCGTCATCACCTTCATGGTGGGACACGAGCACAGCGGTATGACGTATCCGCAGATCGGCGTCCCCGACGCGCATCACCCGATCTCGCACCACCAGCAGGAGCCGGACAAGGTGGCCAAGGTCGCAAAGATCAACGCGTATCACATGCAGATGTTCGCGCGCATGCTCCAGAAGCTCCAGGCAACACCCGACGGTGACGGCACGCTCCTCGACCACGTGACGATGATGTATGGCGCCGGCATCGCCGACAGCAACAGCCATTCACCCATCGATATTCCGATGATCCTTGCCGGAGGCGGCGCAGGACACCTGAAGGGCGGACGGCACGTTCGATTCAAGCAGATGCCGCTCGCGAACCTGCACCTGACGCTGCTGGATCAGTTCGGCATTCACCGCGATCGCATCGGAGACAGCACGGGACGAGTCGATGCACGGATCCTTTCCTTGTAGGCGCGAAGGCACCACCGCCGCTGTCTGCTGCCTGGCGGCCATCCTGGCGGTCTCGCAGCCGCGCGCGGCGGCCGGGCAGCGCTCCGGTGCGGAAAAGGTCCTGAAGCCGGTTGACCCGAGACTGATCCAGGGGGTCAAGGACCACGACGTCGAATCGGTGCGAGGACTGCTGAAACAGCGCATCGATGTCAACGCGACGCAAGGTGACGGCGCGACGGCGCTTCACTGGGCCGCGCACGGTGACGACCTCGCCATGGCCGATCTGCTGATCCGTTCGGGCGCGCGCGCACGTGTCGCCAACGAGCTCGGCGCCACACCGCTGCACCTGGCCTGCACGAACCGGAGCGCGCCGATGGTCGAGCGGCTTCTCGGGGCCGGCGCCGATCCGAAGGCCGCGCTGTCCGGTGGAGAGACGGTGCTGATGACGTGCGCTCGCGCCGGCAGCGCCAGGGCGGTTCGCGCGCTGATCGATCGCGGCGCCGACGTGAGCGCCAAAGAGCCCCATCATCAACAGACGGCCCTGATGTGGGCCGTCGCCGAGCGGCACCCCGACGTCGTGCAGGTGCTGATCGACGCCGGCGCCGATGTCCGCGCCCGTTCGCTCGCCTATCCGCAAACGGTCGTCGGCGAACAGACGCAGCGGGCGGGGCGCGAGGAGTTGAACTACACCGTGATGCGGGGCGGCGCGACGCCGCTGCTGTTTGCCGCGCGCGTGGGCGACGAGCAGTCGGCGCGCATGCTGCTGAAGGCCGGCGCAGACGCGAACGATTCGCAGCCCGACGGTGTCAGCGCGCTCGTCCTCGCCGCTCACAGCGGAAACGGCGGCGTCGCGGCGCTGCTGCTGGAACACGGGGCCGATCCCAACGCATTCGGCAGCGGATACACGGCGCTGCACGCCGCGATCTTGAGAAGCGATCTGAAACTCGTGAAGGCACTTCTCGTGCGCGGCGCCAAACTGGATACGCGGATCGCCAAGGGCACGCCGATGCGCCGCGACACGACCGACTGGAACCTACCCGCCACGCTGATCGGAACACCGCCGTATCTGCTGGCGGCCCGCTTCCTCGAACCCGAGATCATGACGGCGCTCGCGGCCGGAGGCGCCGATCCGGCGGCGACGCTGCCGAACGGCGCGACGGCCTTGTTGCTGGCGTCGGGAATGGGATCGAGCAGGAATGCGAGCCGGCGCGGGATCGAAACGATTGACTTTGGCAAGGTCGAACCGGAGAGCCGCGTGCGCGAGACGGTGGCGACGGCGGCCAGCCTGGGCGGCGACGTCAACGCGGCGAGTCAGACCGGCGACACGGCCCTTCATGTCGCGGCGGCTCTCGGCTACGACACGGTGGTCCGGTTCCTCGTCGAGCACGGCGCACGCGTCGACGTGAAAAACGCGCGCGGCATCACGCCGCTCGCGGCGGCGACGTTTGGTTCAACCACGGGCAGGGGAAGAGCCGCGGCCCCTGCCGGCGCGGATTTGCTTGGCTTCGAGCCATCGATTGCGTTGGTGCATCCGACCACGGTGGCGCTGCTCAAGCAGCTGGGAGCAACTGAGTGAAGAAAGGCGGGACGAACCAGACCTCCCGCAGGTGATCCGCTCGGCAGTGCAGAGCTGGATGAATTCGCGGGCACGGCTTCTGCATCCTCATCTGCAGAATGCAGAAGCGAACCCTTCAACTCATCGTTGCCGTCGCCGCGAGTGCCATCCTCCCGGCAACTCTGGGCGCTTCGGCGAAAACACGCACCACAAAACCTGTCGCGCGCACCTCAGTCGCC
Organism: Vicinamibacterales bacterium; assembly: GCA_035693505.1. Lineage (GTDB taxonomy): Bacteria > Acidobacteriota > Vicinamibacteria > Vicinamibacterales > CAVVIG01 > CAVQFC01. The sequence goes on along the minus strand of DASSGK010000369.1, from coordinate 27,029 downwards.
CGAACTCTGCCGTGCGGAGATCTCGTCGGCTTCCAGGTGCTGCTCGACCGTCAGGGCTTCTCTCCTGGGCAAATCGATGGCCTCCGTGGCGCCAACTTCACACACACCCTGGCGGCATGGCAGACGGCGAAGAAGCTGAAGGCCACGGGTGAACCTGATTGCGCGACGTGGAAGGCCCTTGTCGCCGATGACGGCGAACCAACGATTACCGATTACAAGCTGACGGACCAGGATCTCAATGGGCCCTTCGAGAAGCGAATTCCGCCGAAGCTCGAGGATCAGGCGAAACTCGACGCGCTCGGTTATCAGTCGCCGACAGAGGCGCTCGCCGAGCGGTTTCACGTGGCGCCAGCGCTGCTGGCGCAACTGAATCGCGGCGCACCCTTGAGCCCGGGGCGGACGATCAAGGTGCCGGCCGTCACGACGTTCAATCCGGATGCGAAGCCCGCGCGCGGAGCGGCGAACGACGACGTGAGCATCGAAGTCTCGCGCAGCGAGTCCGCCTTGCGCGCGACAAAGGCGGACGGCACGCTGGTGTTCTACGCGCCGGTCTCGAGCGGCAGCACTCACGACCCGCTGCCGCCGGGCGACTGGAAGGTCACCGGTGTCAGCTGGCATCCGGTGTTTCACTACAACCCGGATCTGTTCTGGGACGCGAACCCGAAGGACGTTGGCGGGGCGATCCAGCCGGGGCCGAACAATCCGGTCGGCGTGGTCTGGATCGGGCTGAACCTCGAGCACTACGGCATTCACGGCACGCCCGAGCCCGGACATGTCGGTCACACCGAGTCGCACGGCTGCGTCCGATTGACGAACTGGGATGCGGCGCGCGTCGCCGGCCTGGTGAAGCCTGGCACCAGGGTAATCTTCAAATGAGCAAGCGGCGGTTCAGCGGCGCGGTGCCGCTCGCACTTGTCGGATCGTTCGTGGCTGGCGCTGCCATCGACGGATGGCTGCGGACGCACGGTCCGCCGGCGCCGGTCGCGATGAAATCCGATCCCGTCCTGAGTGCTGAGCCGTCGAAGCCCGCGACACCACGGGAAAATGCCACTGTGTCGCCTGCTGGTCCGGCTGACGCGCGCGTGAGCGCGGCGCCTGCACCAACGCCGACCGCGACGGCCGGCGATGTTCCTCGCGGCCGGCTTCGGATGCCGATCGACGGCCAGACCGTCGAAGCGCTCAAAGGCGGATTCTCGGAGACCAGAGGCGGCAGCCGTCCGCACGAGGCGGCCGACATCCTCGCGCCCCGCAACACGCCGATCCATGCCGTCGAGAGCGGCACGATCGCCAGACTGTTCACCAGCAAGGCGGGCGGTCTCACGATCTATCAGTTCGATCCGACGGGACACCTCTGCTACTACTACGCGCACTTGCAGCGCTATGCCGACGATCTGAAAGAAGGGCTGAAAGTGTCGCAAGGCGACGTCATCGGCTACGTCGGCACCACCGGCAACGCACCGCCGAACACCCCGCATCTGCATTTCGCGGTGTTCGAGTTGAATGCCGACAAGCACTGGTGGCAGGGGAAGGCGCTGGATCCTTATCTCGTGTTCAAGGATCGCGGGTAAGGTGAAATGCAGGCCTGAAGGCCTGCACTACTCACGCACGGACGATTCAAATTGAGTCTGAAGTAGTGCAGGCCTTCAGGCCTGCATTCGGTTTGAACTGTGGCCCAGGGCTTCAGCCCTGCGGCCGCCGCAGCACGATATACATCGTGTCGAACAGATTCACCGGCAGGTACCAGTTCTCAAACCACCGCGCCCATCGCGGCGCCCGGATCCCCAGGATCATCTCGGCTCCGTACCGGATCATGTAAGCGGTCGATCGCAATCGCCCGCGATGGCGCGAGTCGACCACGTGCAGCCCTGAGGGCGCAGCCGCCTTCGCGATCGTGCGCGGGCCGAGATACGAGAGATGATAGGGATAGTAGAAGTGCCACCGCAGGCCGAAGGCACGGGCGACCAGGCTCTCCACATCAGGCGTCGACACGAAACAGACCCCTCCCGCCGCCAGACGCTTCTCGATGCCGCGCAGGAATCCAACCGGGTCGGCCACGTGCTCGATGACGTCGAACGCCGTGATGATGTCGAACTGCCGTCCCGGCGTTTCGAGGTCGTCGAGCGTCGCGCACGCGAACGCGGGGTCGTCTTTCAGGAACCGATCGAAGAGCGCGCGCGACGGTTCGACGCCGCTTGCGTCCACGCCGCGGCCGCGGAGAAAGCGCACGAGTTTGCCGCTGCCGGCGCCGACGTCGAGCAGCCGCTTGCTTTCGAGCGTCGCGAAGCCTTCCATCCAACTACACAGCGACTGGAAGTTGACGGCGTCACCGGGGTCGTCCGCCAGGTACTGGAGGTACGCCTCTTCGTATCCGGACAGGCTTCGCGAGAGGTTCGGGTTCACGTCCGGCGTCGCGAACCTGAACGTGCAGCGGCCGCAGCGCCAGTAGTCGACTCCCCGTTTTCTGAACAGCGGCGAGGCCTCGCCGGATCCGCAGAGCGGACACGGCCGCTCAGCGTTCGCCGTCATCTGGCATCTGTTTGAAGAAGTAGAGCGGCCGGCGCTTGGACTCCTCGAAGATGCGCGCGAGGTATTCTCCGACCATGCCGATGAAAATCAGCTGGACCCCGCCGATGATCATCAGCGTGCCGATGAGCGATCCCCAGCCGCGCACGAAGTCGTCCAGCGCCACGTACCGGATCAGGATGTAGAGAAAGTACGCCATGCCCGGCACCAGCAGCGCGAGACCGCATCGCGTGGCCATGCGCATCGGCGCCGCCGAGAACGAGAACAGCGCATCGATGGCGAGGCTCAGCATCTTGAACGTCGTGTACTTCGATTGACCGGCGGGCCGTCGCGGAGCCTGGAACGGCAGATAAGTCCGGTTGAATCCAATCCACGACACCATGCCGCGAAGAAAACGGTGCCGCTCCGGCATCGAACAGATCGCGTCGTGCGCGCGGGCGGAGAGCAGGCAGAAGTCGGCCGCGCCGGGCACAATCGGCGTCTCGCTGAACCGGTTGATCAACCGGTAGAACACGTTCGCCGTCGCGGTCTTGAACCAGGTGGCGTCCTCGGTGTCTTCCCGAACCGCCGACACCACGTCGCACCCGCCTTGCCAGAGCGCGATCATCTGAGGAATCAGCGCCGGTGGATGCTGCAGATCCGCATCCATCATCACCACCGGCGATCCAGCCGTGACGTCGAGGCCCGCCGACAGCGCGATCTGGTGCCCGAAGTTTCTCGACAGCGAATAGACCTGGATCCGCGAGTCGCTGCGCGCGAGGCTGTTCAGCCGTTCGAGCGTCGAGTCCGTGCTGCCGTCATCGATGAAGCACACGCGCCACGGGAGATCGAGCCGTCCGAGGACCGCGGACAGTTCCGTCCAGAATCGCTCCACGATCTCCGCCTCGTTGAAACACGGCACGATCACCGTCAAGTCCGTTGACGCCTGACGGCCGGAAGCAATCATCGCGTCGCGCTTCCTTCACCCCGCGGAGCCGCGGGCAGGACTTCGAAGAGGTAGTCGCGATCGAACCTCGCCCGGAGGCGGAAATCCGCGCTGGAGCTGGCCGGCGCGAGCAGCGGTTCGCCGCCCCGCTGCCCGGCATGCAGCACGACGTATTTCACACCTGTCGTGCGCATCGTTTCGGCGGCGTCGGGATCGGGAAACCGCTTCATGCGATCGGCCGCGTCGACGAACTGCGGCGGAAATTCACGCGCGTCGCCGTTGACGGCGGGATGCCAGTGCGCCGTCGAGAAGTACTGATAGTCGGCTTCGAGGAACCACAAGTCGGTGCGGGCGTAATCGGGCAGCGACAGGATGGCGCCAGGCGGGAGCGTCGCGACGTATTTGTAGACGGGAGGCACCGGGAACGGCTGCGGCTCTCCCCCGGGGAACTTGACCACGTAGAACTCTGCCAGCAGGAGCCCGGTCAACGCGATCGTGACCGCGCGTCCGGCCCCGCGGAAACGCCGGTGCAGCGCGGCGCAGGCTGTCGCCGCGAGCAGCGCCAGCGCCAGGTTCATGAGCTCGGTATAGCGAGCGGGGATCCTGAACAGGCTCAGTCCGGGCACGTGCGAAAGGATGCCGAACGGCGACCAGCCGAACGATCCCGACGCGACTTCACTCTGCGAAGGTCCGACCGCCAGCACCGCGGCAATCGCGCAGAGGACGATGAAGAATCTTGAACGCCGGGTGAGCGGGTCACGGCTTCGCAGCGCGATGATCGCGCCGGCCACGCCGAGGCCGACGGTGATCCAGCCGAGATACACCGTCACCTCGCCCCAGATCCATCGCGGCCCCTTCACGCCGTGCGCGAGGAGCCACTGGCCCATCCAGGTGTTCTCCGGCGGCACGAACCAGCCCGCCAGGTCGGCGGACGCCGCGGCGGCGTACGACGGCGGCTCGCTGTGCAGGATGAAGTAGTACCGCGCGAACGGCCACACGAACACGAAGGCAGCGACCGCACCCACGAGTCCGTGCACCAGGACCTGCCGCAGCGGCGGCATTCGCCGCTCCGCCGCAAACAGCCACACCAGGAAGATCGCGTCCGCGACGACAATCAGCACGGCTTGATACCAGGCCGCAAGCGCCTGGAGGACGAGAATCGCCGTCCACACGCCGAGCCGGAACCAGTTCGGCCGCTCCACCCACCGGTCGATTGCGACGAACGACAGCGGGATCCAGAAGCACCAGATCAGGTTGAGGTGGCCGTGCCCGTGGTGCATGCGGAAGAAACAGAAGGTAAACGCGAGGGCCGCGGTCATCGCCGCCAGGTGATCGCGCGTGTACCGATACGCGAGCAGATGCACGGCTGCCGCCGTCAGCACGTACGCGAGGATCCAGACGAGGTTGTAGGCGAGCACCGGGTTGCGCGTCACGGCGTAGATCGGCAGCGTGAACAGGCTGATGCTGAACAGGTGCTCGCCGTAGGCCAGCGCGTTTCGCAACGGGAAGAGTTTGTTCGCGTCGAACAGTGATGGCACGCGGTCGAGCACGACGTGGTTGTCCCACGCGAGCACCCAGATGAAGGCCCTCGCGTCGCCGCCGTAGCTCGCGGTGCGCAGCTGGCCGAAGTTCACGATCGGAGCCAGCATGATCCGGCAGGCGGCGAGGTAGACGGCGCCGAACCCGGCGACGCGCGCACACGATCGCCAGCGCGAAGCGGCAGCGTCAGTGGTTGACGGCATTCGAGATGATGCCCAGTGTAATGCGGATCATTCCGTCCGCGCGGACACTGCGACGCTGCTGACCGCCAGCGCCAGCTCGCGCGCATCGTCTCCCGCGCCCGCCGCGCGCGGCGACACGGTCGAGGAGAACACGAGGCGCAGCTGGTTGAATCCGATCCACCAGGCCGATCGCGGCGCGGCAAACGAAATCTCGCGCCATCCGGCCTCGACGGTTTGGTGTCCCAGCACGGTGCCATTCAGAATGCCGGTCACTGTTTGCGGTGCGTCTGCTGGCCCGAACGGAGACTGCGCCGTCACGACAATCGCCGCGGCCTGCGCCGAGCGCCGCGGCAGGATCACGGTCGCTTCGTGACCGACGATCCACCTGAACGGCCGCTGTCCCTCGCGTTCGGTCATTGCAAAGCCCGAACGCATGATCGCGTTCGACGCGTCATCGCCCGCGTCCGCCTGCGGCAGCTTCGACAACTGCGTCAGTGCCACGGCCGCGATCAGCACGATCACTACGCTGAACGACAGCAGCCATGGCCTCCCGCCTGCGCCGGCCTGAACGAATCCGGGGATCGCCGCGAGAGCCGCGCAGACAAGGAGCAAAAGGACGTCGTAGTACAGGTAGTGCACCGGATACAACGTCGTCATGCTGAACGTGAACAGGGCGAGCGCCATCCATGGAAGCGCTGCGGCGCCGCGCCGGATGGCCCGCCCCGCCGCCGCATACACGACCAGCATCGCCAGCAGTTGGGTGGGCATGACCAGGGCTTCGCGATGCCGCTCGATCAGCCATTCCGTCACACCAATCGTCTCGATTCCAGGGTGCGCCAGGACGGGCCACACCGCTTCCCGCATCACGCGGGGATACGAGAGCACCATGTTGTCCCAGACACCGCGGTAGTCCCAGGCGACAAACGGAAGAATCCCGATGCCGATCGTCGCCAGCAGTCCGCCGAGAGCCACGGGAAAGCGACGGCGGTCTGAACTCCATGCCGCCCACGCAAACACCGGCACGACCGCAACCATCGTCGTGCGAGCGAGCACGAGGAGACCAAGGAGACATGCCGCCCACGTCCATCGCGAGCGTGCGATCGCGATCGCAAACAACGGAAACAGGGGCCAGTACACCGGCGTGTGTCCGATGAACGTGAAGCCCTGCACGTCGAGAGCAGCCACGAGCGCAGCCGCCAGTGCGAGCCATACGATCGCGGCGGCAACGCGGCCGCGCATCCATTCGAAGGCGGCGGCCGCACCGCACCACACCGGGACGAACAACTCGCCGGCGATCGTGAGAAAGCGGAAATCCAGCCGTAAGAGCTGCGCGACCAGAAAGGGTCCCCACAAACCAGGGCCGTATGGCATCGCCATGTTCCAGGGCGCGTCGTACGAGCGATATGTCGTATACGGCGTTCGGCCGCTGAGGAAGCGGCGCGTCGCTTCGCGGATGACGATCAGCATGTCCGCCTGGTACGGCTGCCACACCAGGATGCGCGTCCATCGATAGGCTGCGACGACGACGATTAGCGCGCCGGCGGCGGTCATGACAAGGGTGCCAGCCCTCCACCCGCTGCTGCGAGAACCGGGCGGCTGTTCGCCTCCAGGCCAGGTGATGACCAGGGCGACGATGAGGGCCGTGAACACGATCGTGACGAGTGGATAGGCGGCAGGCGCTCCCGCAAACCGGGCGGAGAACTGCGGCCAGGCAAAAACGAGAAGGCTGACAACCAGACCTGCGATGGAAAAAACGGCCCGGCCGGAACGTGTCATGTCAGGAAGTTATGGTACGGTACCACGGCTCGGACATCATGCCGCGGCCTCGTCCGAGTGACAGACGGCTGCCGGCCGCTCACGCTCGTCTAACCGTTCGGACGGTAGGATGCGACGAACCGCGTGCATCTGCTGCGCGACGATGGTGTTCGCGGCGGCGCTTCACAGCCAGGAGCGCCCGGCGCGCCGCGATCAGGCGATCGAGTGGCTTCAGTCGGATGCCGGGAGCGTCCCGCCCGAATTCGAAGCCGATGTCCTGATACGGCTGTCGCAGCTTCCCAAGGTCGACAAGGTCTGGCGGACCGAGCTGCTCGACACCGCCTACTTGCGGGCGTACTCGGCGCCGGAGCAATACCGGCGCACCACGAACCAGCAGATCCCGGCTGACAGCCGTCAGGGCGCGCAGTTGTTCGCCAACGTCACCGCGCTCACGCGCGTGACGCTGCAGGTCCGCGCCGTGAACCTGATGGCGTTGGTCGATCCTCAGCACGCCCGCGACCTCTTCGAGTGGATCGACCTCAATCTCGCGCCCACCGCGTGCGCCGATCCGCTGGTGCCGGCGGTCGACGACTACTACGGCACGCTCGGATTCATCGCACGCACCGCCTACGCACGCAACCGCGCCGACAGTTTGAATTTTTTCGAGCTCTATTTGTGGCGCGCGCACCTGCCGTCGGAAATGCCGGCGGTAGCACGCGCGATTCAGCGCTTCCGGAAAAATCCGATCGAAGCCGCCTATTTCGAGGGGCTCTTGCGGCTCATTCTCCAGGGCGGATCGATCGACGCGTCCGGCTTCTCGTCGTCGGCGCTCGACATCGTGTCGCGAACGGCGGACCTGCAGCTCGCCGACGCAACGATGGGCGTGCTGGGGTCGACCGCGATGGAGGCGCTGCGAGGGTATCTCATCGCACAGCTCCGGGCGCCGCGCTGCACCGACAACATCACCGCGACGATCATTCCTTCCACGTTCAGCGCGGCCCTGCGCCGGGCACGCGCCGAGGCCGACGTCAAGCCGATCGATGCCGTCGCTGCCCGTCCGTTGTCGACGGTCACTGGAGCGCGATTCGACATGTTGTGGGGGTCGCCTGATGCCGCCCGCCTGCATGACGCGGCGGCGGCCCTGCGCGGACCGGGGACGTCCGTCGTGCCGCTCCGGACCCGGCAGACGGCCGAGTGGCGCGTGCAGGCCGATCGGCTCCTGACCGATGTCGAGCAGTGGAGCGGCACCAGCGAGGCCACCGAACGCGACTACTTCTACGAGAAGTCGGTGCTCTTCACGTGGCTGGTGGAATGGATTCCGCCCGGTGCGCTGCACACGCGCGCGGTGCGTTCCTTCGTCGAGTTTCTGCGCCGGATGGAGACCGACGTCAGCAGGCGGGCTCTCTGGTTTGCCTTCGTGAACCGGCTGCTCGAATTCGCGCACGGACCGTTTCGCGCGGAGGTCCTGTCGGCGATGGAGGAATCACACCAGCCGGTGCTCTCTCTGTACGCCAGGCTCGAACGACTCGCGCCCGAGCGCAAACCTTAGACCTGTCCAGTAGCGCAGGGCTTTTGCCCTGCGGATCACCTACGGCTAAAGCCGTGCGCCACAGATGAAACGCTAGGACTGACGGGCGAAGAGGCACACCGCCGACCAGGGACGGCTTCCCTGAGCGCCGTTCGATTCCGGAAACATCGCAAACATCCGGAGTGTCATCGGCAACCGTCCGAGCTTCGCCGCCGTTTTCAGGAGCGAGCGGACCTCAATCGGCTGCCAGCCGTGTGCCGAGAAGTACGGCGGCCCTTCCGCAGGCGCGAAGATGAACGGCGCACCGGCCGCGCTCATCGCGCTGCCCACCGACGACTTCATCATCTCCATCAAGCCGGGCGATGCCAGATCGAGAATCCAGTGCTGAAATGCCGGCGGACCGGCCAGGTCGCGTGCCAGCGCAGCGACTGCGTCCGGCATGAGGTAGATGATCAACCCTTCCGAAATCACCGCGACGTGTTTCGCGCGCCGCCCGATATCCGCGAACAGCCCGCGGCGGCCATCCTCGTTCGAGAGATCGAGGCGCACGCGCTCGAGGTCGCACACGGGCTTCGCGTCGCCGAGAATCTCTTCCTTGTAGTCGAAGATGTCGGGCAGATCGACTTCCACCCAGCGCAGCGACGCGGGCAGTTCCATCCGGTACGGACGCGTATCGAGGCCCGCCGCCAGGTTCACGATCGTGTCGGCACCGTGCTGGACGAGCCTGCTGACGAACCGGTCGAAGAGATAGGTGCGCGCGATGAACGACCACGCGTTCTCTTCGGTGAACTTCAACGCGGCGGCGATCCGTTCGCCGCGCTCGCCCGCGAGCGCACGCGCGAACGGATCCTTGAAGACCGCGTCCTGCCGCTCGTTTTCCCGCGCGCGGTACACCGCCATCCACCGCGCGGTGTCGGAGATGTCGCGAATCAACGGTTCGTCGGTCATCAGCGGAGATTATATGCGGCTGGCACGACGGAACGGATTAAACAGGAGGCCAGGAGATCAGGAGAAAAGCGAAACGAGGCGCGACAGCGGGCCGGCAACGCCAGCCCTTCGCCGTTCGTCTCCGCTGCTCCGTTTCTCTGTGTGATCCCGTTTCCTCCGTGACCTCCGTTGCCGAACGCTTGAGAACTTCGCGCGACGATGGTAGCGTCGTCGGCACAAGGTTTGGACATCTCCCGGCGATGGCAGTGCCGAGCACGGCGCTCATAGCCTGGAGGTAAACACTTGAAGTCGCAGATCGAACAACGCGTCGAAGTGCTGGAGCAGAAGGTGGCTGGCCTGGAAACATTACCCGCTCGGATGACGGCGCTGGAGTTCCAGTTCTCAGAATTCCGCAGTGAAGTTCGTGGTGAATTTTCTGCGGTCCGTCATGAGATGAACGAAGGATTTACAACCCTTCGAGGGGACATGCACGCGTTGAACGAAGAGACGCGGCGGGAAATGCACGCCTTGAACGAAAAAACCCGCCAGGACATGCACATTTTGAAGGCCGAGGTTCTCGCGCAGGTGAGGACGCTACACGAGGACGTTGTATCCCGGCTGACTCTGCTCGATGAACATCGCCGACCCGCACGTCCGAAGCGATCTCGGAAACCCAAGACCGAATCCTGAACAGAACGGGTCGACGCTACCCCTACCTGACTGAATTCGACGTGACGGTGACGGTGACGTCCTTCGCCGCAACCAGGATACCGTCGTCGGCGTACGCGCGCAGGACGTAGGTGCCTGGCGCGCTGAAGCGGACCGACGTCGAGGCTTTTCCGTCGGTCACCGTAATCTTGCGCGGCTCGAAGGTCACCGCGCGCGCGTCTCCGCGATAGACGACCCAGATCACGCCGAGCCGGACGCCGCGATCCAGGCGCACCATCGCCTGCATCAACGGACCCTCGACGCGCGCGTTCGACCCGCTCTGACTCGGGCGGGCCGTCGGCTTCCCATCGTCAGTGACGAACGCATCGAGCACGAGCGGGGCGCCGGCGGCGACCGTCCGCTGGGCCGCGCCTTCGACCTTGATCGATGGCGGATCGTCAGGCTCGCCGAGCTCGCCAGGGCCGCCGCGATTCTGCTGGTAGGTGCCGGCGTCGATCTCCCAGACCGGCATCAGCGACGCGTACGCCTTCTCCGTCTTGCCGTGGCTCGTCAACGTCCAGACGAGATCTTTCTTGCCCCAATCCTTCGGCACGCGTACGGAGAACACGTATTGCTGGCGTCGCGCGTAGAAATGCGCCGGCTGGCCCTGATCGACATCGCCCGGCTCGAGGGAATTGTTGGGGCCGACCGGCACATCGACCTCTTCCTCGTAGTTCCGGTTCATGTAGCCGAAGACCATGTTGAAGCTGCCGTCCGCGTTGCGCTCCCAGCCCTCGAACACGGGGACGACGTTCTGCCCGGTGGCGTAGCGCACCTGTGACGACAAAGAAGAAACCGCGGAGACCGCAAAGATCGCTGAGAAGATCCAAATATTTCTTTGCGATCTCCGCGGTCTCTGCGGTTCCTTCTTATCGTGACGGATCACGGCTGGCTCGTGCTCTTCACCTTCAGGGCGTTGCGCGCAGCCACTTCGGCTTTGAACTCTTCATCGGTCATCGTGTAGAACGTGAGCCAGTGCCGCGACATGTCGTCGGTCGTTCGGTTGCCGAAGCCGACCCAGTTTCTCGGATCCGGGTTGTACTTGTTCGCCGCCGAGTTGTCGTGCCAGCTGATGACGTGCATGATCGTGCCCGCCGGCAGCAGCGGCGCGACGTTGTCGGCGTAGTTGTAGACGATCTGCCAGTTGAAGTCGTAGTTGACGCAGTTCAGCTGCTCGACGCGCATGTCCGGATAGATGGCCTCGAGGCACTGGCGCTTGCCGCGATTGTGCATGTGCGGCATGAAGCCGACCAGGTGCGACGGCTTCTCCATCTTGAAGTACGCGTCGCTCCGCACGTTGTCGGCGCCCGCGGGGATGTCGAGATCGTCCTGGTTGGGCGAAAGAATCGTCGTGACCACGTGCCTGGGTACGACGCCCTTCGGATAGAACACGATGCCGACTTCGGTGCGATCCGTGACCGGCTCGCCGATCGCGTGATAGTGCATGTTGAAGCGGACTTTCGCGCCCGCCTTCATCAGCTTCCCCGACCCTTCCGGAAACACGTCGCCGTTCTTGCCGACGGCGTACTCGACCAGCGTCCCCCCGCCGCTCGAACCGTCGTCATAGACAAGCGTCTCGACCGAATGGTGCACGACCCGTCGCGCGCCAGGCGACGGCTTGGCTTCGACGGCCTTGATGTAGCGATCCTCGGTGAGACCGGAGTCCGCTTCGAAAATCCCCCACCAGTCGGCCGCCTCGGTCTTGACCGTGAACGCCTTCGGCATCGGCACGATCAGATCCGGTTTGCCGATGTGCCAGCGATCCGCATCGTCGAACTGACGCGGAGGCGGCATATCCTCCGGGTTGCCGCGCGGTGCGCCCGCCGTCACCCACGCGGAGAGCGTCTCGATCTCGTGATCGGTCAGCGAAGGATCGTCCTTGAACTGACGGATGCCGACGGTCCGATCGACGTGCCACGGCGGCATCTGGCGGGCTTCCACTCGTTGCCTGATCGACCGCGCCCACGGGCGCGCGTCCTCGTACGTCAGCAGCGACATCGGCGCGATCGAGCCGGGTCGATGGCAGTTCTGGCAGGACTTCTGAAGAATCGGCGCCACGTCCTTCGTGAACGTGACCTGGGTTGCCGGTTGCTGAGCTGAGGCGGTTGCACAAGTCAGCACGGCGACAAGCTGCAGGGCAAAGGCTTTGGCCGAGCCTCGTAGCGCGAAGGCTTTAGCCGAGCGGCCGACAAATCTCATACCCGCCTCCGGCCGCGATTATAATCGCCCCGACGACGAAAGGAGCGGCTGTATGCGTTCCGTATTCCTCGGAGTACTCCTTCTCTCTGCCGTAGCCGTTTCAGCCCAGACCGCGAAACCGAAGATCGCGCGCGCGGCGGACGGCCACCCCGACCTTCAGGGCACGTGGGACTTCGCGCAGCTGACGCCGTTCGAGCGCCCGAGCGCGTTCGCCGGCAAGAGTTCGATCAGCGACGAGGAGGCGGAAGAGTTCGCGCAGCAGCGCATCGAGAGCGGGAACAAGGACAATCGCGGCGGCGGAGCCGCGGCAGACGTCGAGCGGGCGTACAACGATTTCTGGTGGGACTTCGGTAAGCGGATCGCCAAGCAGACGTCGCTGGTCGTGGATCCGCCCGACGGCCGCGTCCCGGCGCTCACGCAGGAGGCGCAGAAGCGCGCCGCCGATCGCCGCGGCAAGTACGACAACCCGGAAGAGCGTCCGCTCGCCGAGCGCTGCGTGCTGGGATTCAACTCGGGTCCGCCGATGATCCCGAGCGCCTACAACAACAACATGCAGCTGGTGCAGACACACGATCATGTGGTCATCCTGAACGAGATGATTCACAGCGCGCGAATCATCCCGCTCGACGGCCGGCCGCACGCGCCCGCCGGCATCCGCTCGCTCACCGGCGATTCGGTCGGTCATTGGGACGGCGACACGCTCGTCGTCGACACGACGAACTTCTCGCAGGAAGCCGGCTTCCGCGGCGCCTCGACCAGAATGCACCTCGTCGAGCGCTTCACGCGCCTCGACAAGGACACATTGCGCTACGAGTTCACGGTCGACGATCCGGCGACCTGGACGGCGAAATGGAGTGCGTCGATTCCGATGACGCGCACCGACGAGTTGATCTACGAATACGCCTGCCACGAGAGCAACTACGGTCTCGAGGGTGTCCTGAAGGGCGCGCGCTTCGAGGATCAGCAGAAGCTGAAAACACAGAAATGAAATCGGCGCTGATTGGGTTGATCGCGTTGCTGGGCGCGATCCAGACCGGAGGATCGGCGCCGGCCACGTACTTGAGCGATGCCGAGTTGATGGCGACGCTCAAGGAATCGGCAAAGGCCGCGCCCGACATGCACACGGCGCCGGTGCAGAATACGGATCACTACCGGATCAACGTCGTCGAACGGACGAAGCCGCAGGGCGCGATCGCCCACCCAGGCTTCATCGAGGTGCATCACATCATCAGCGGAGCCGGTACGCTCGTGACCGGCGGCACCATCGTCCGCGCCGCGGGCGCGCCTGCCGGAAGCGCGACGATCGACGGGGGCCAGACCCGTCACGTGGCCAAAGGTGATGTCGTCCTCGTTCCCGCGGGAGCGCCGCACTGGTACAAGGATCTGGAAGGTACGCTGACGTATCTCGAGGTGCGATTTCAGGACGTCAAGTAGCGCGTCTTCGCCGCGCTACTTTCTCACCAGCTTCTTGACCGCGTGCCCGGTGATCGTGTCGCCGATGTGGCCGGTCACGGTCTCGCCAACGTAGATCGAACCCTGCTTGTCGACCGCCACACCTTCAGCCAGCACCTGCTCGCTTCGCGTGCGTATCGAACCGTCCCTGGCGCTCCCGACGATGAGCGCCATCTTGTCGTTGTAGTCGACGACGTAGAGCGTGTCGTCGGGCGCGATGAAGATGCCGCTGGGCGATCCAAACTGCGTCCACTGCTCGAGGAACGTTCCCTCCTGGTCGAAGATCTGGATCCGCCGATTCGAGCGATCGCCGACGAGCAGCCGTCCGCGCGAGTCGAAGGACATCGTGTGCGGCACGTTGAACTCGCCTGGACCGTCGCCGCGCTTGCCCCAGGCCTTGATGAACGTGCCGTCCTTCGAGAACTTCACGATGCGCGAGTTGACGTGGCCGTCGGACACGAAGATATCGCCATTTGGCGCGACGGCGACATCCGTCGGGCTGTTGAACGTATCGGGACCGTCGCCTGACACACCTTTCTTCCCGAGCGTCATCAGGAGCTGACCATCTCGTGTGAACTTGAACACCTGCTGACCGATGCCGTTGCGCGCGCGGCCGTCCGTGATCCACAGGAACCCATCGCGGTCCACACGTATGCCATGTGGCCAGACGAACATCTTCTCGCCCCACGTCTTGAGAACCTTCCCCGACGGATCGAACTCGATGACCGGCGGCTCGGCGCGCGTGAATGCGAACACGCGCCCGGTGTCGTCGATCGTCATCCCGGGCACTTCGCCGAACTGCAGACCGGCCGGCAGCGTGCCCCAGTTCGGCACCAGGCGATAGGCGCCTGCATCGGTCTCGGCCGGCGTGTGGCCGGACATCAACACCTTTCCCGGTCGCGCAGCCGTCGGCTTGCCGGAATCCCACGCGAGCTCGCCGCCGAGGAACACCTTTTCGACGCCGGTCGCCAGGACCGCCGGATCGGTGAAGGTCGAGCGATCGACAATCGTCTTCGGGTTGAACAGCACCAGATCGGCGATCGCGCCGGCCTGAATATGTCCGCGGCCTTCGAGCCGCAGCCTCGCGGCGGGCGCACTCGTCATCTTCCGGATCGCCTCCGGTAGCGTCAGCCACCGATCGTCGCGGACGTAGCGGCCGAGCACGCGCGGAAAGGTGCCGGCGCCGCGCGGATGACGCGTCGCGATGCCGCCATCGCTCGCCACCATGACCCACGGGCGCGTGTAGAACGCACGGATGTCTTCGTCGACCATCGAGGTGCAGACGACGCCGGCGCCGCCGTCCTTGACGATCTGGATGAAGAGATCGACTGGTGTCTTGTTCTGATCCTTCGCCACGGCGTCGAGCGTGTGGAACTCGTATTCGGGATGCGCGGTGTGGCGGACGATCAGGACGTTGGCCGCGCCGCCCACGTCGGCGAGCGCCTTCTCGACGCTTGGCGGATAGTCGTACCGCTTGTCGGGCACCAGCACCGTGATCGTCGAGCTCCACGCGTTGTACGGATAGGCGTCCGCGGTGACATCCAAGCCGCGCGCGCGAGCGGCCTCGATGAGCGCGATCGCTTCGGCGTTCTTGCGCCACACGCCGACGGTGCCGAGCTTGATGTGGGAGATCTGCACGGCGACGTGCGCGCCCTCGCCGATCGCGATCGCTTCTTTGATCGCGTCGAAGCTCTTGTCGGCTTCGTCGCGAATGTGCGACATGTAGACGCCGCTGTAGCGGGCCACCACCTTGGCAAGCTCGACGAGCTCGCTGGTCTCGGCATAGCCGCCCACTTCGTACTCGAGGCCGCTCGACAACCCGGCCGCGCCTTCGCGCATGCCCTGGTCGACGAGCAGGGCCATCCGCGCGACCTCCTCGGCCCGGGCGGCGCGCTTGTAATCGTCCTTCATCACCTGCCGCCGTACCGTCGCATGTCCCACGAAGGTGGCGACGTTGACCGACGCTGGTGCGCGCTTCCGCTCGGCGAGATACTCGCCAATCGGCCACGGCGAATCGCCGTCGGGCCCGATGACGACCGTCGTGATTCCCTGCGCGATTTGTGTTTCGGCGGCGGGATCGTCAGCGAGGCCAGACGCGGAGTGATTGTGGATGTCGATGAAGCCGGGGGCAACGACGAGCCCGTTGCCGTCCACGACTTCGTCGCCTTGCTGCGGCTTCACATCGCCGACCGCGACGATACGATCGTTGACAAATCGAACGTTCGCGCGCCGCAGTGGTGCGCCGCTGCCGTCTGCCACTTCCGCGCCGACGATCGTCCGGCCGCGTGCGAGATTCTGCGCATGCGTGGTCAGTGCCGCCGCAATCCCGATCGCAGCGGTCAACACGAGTGACGTTAAGAGTGAAATGCTGCGCAAGATGCCCGGATTATAGACGGTTCACCGTATTTGCCTCTGCTATACTCGCGCGAAATTCATGGCTTTTCCTCCTGCCAGCTCGCGTTACGACAAGTACGACAAAGCCGATCACGACGCCGCCGTCCTCGCCGCCGCAAAAGACCCGGTCATCGAATTGTTGGTGAAGCCGCCGCTGACCCGCGCGGCGGTACCGCAGGAAGCGCCTCCGCCACTCCTCCGCCAGGCCGCGGTGATGCCGGGCGGACCGTACAAGTTCTCCGACAAGAGCCCTGAAAAACCCGAGAAGGGCAATCTCCAGCCGGACACCGACTACAAGCGCATCAACCTTCCGCTCGACGCCGACCTGCATGCCTACGATCAGAGAAACAACGTGGACCGGTACGTCGCCGCGGAGCGGGAAGCGTTCGTCGTGCAGATCGAGTCGACCATGACGCGGCTCGACGGCCAGCCTCTCGATGGCAAGACGCTCAAGGGGATGTTGCCGCCGCAGGGCGCGGCCAAACTGGGCGCCGCCAACGGCGTGCCCTTTGAAGTGCCCGACGACTGGAAGGACGAGGGGATCATGTGGGTGTGCATGTGCGCACCCGGCTCCGACGAGGTGATGTTCTATTCGTCGGTCTGCCAGTTGCAGAAGGTGCACCACAGCTCGTTCGGCACGGACGGCGTGCTCTGCGCCGGAGAGTGGATCGTTCGCAAAGGAAAGCTGAAGAAGATCAGCGCCAACAGCGGCCACTACCGCCCCACGCTCGATGCGCTCTACCGCGCGGTCCTGCACCTGGCCTGCGCGCGTCAGCCGGATTCCACGATCTTCCTGTACGACACGAAGCTCAAGGTCTGGGCCGACGTGAACTGGGCCGATTTCATCGCGAAACCCAGCGGCGGCGGGCGCTATTCAACGCATCCGGATTCGCCGGTACCGAAATAACGTCAGGCCAATCCACCGGCCACGAACAACTCCTGCACGGCGCGGTTGGCTTCGTCGATCGCCTGGTTGGTGAACGCCCCCGCTCCGGCATCCGCATTCG
Organism: Vicinamibacterales bacterium; assembly: GCA_035693505.1. Lineage (GTDB taxonomy): Bacteria > Acidobacteriota > Vicinamibacteria > Vicinamibacterales > CAVVIG01 > CAVQFC01. The sequence goes on along the minus strand of DASSGK010000369.1, from coordinate 9,890 downwards.
CGATCGCCACACGCCCGAACCGCTGACGTCCCACGACGTGGGGCCGCTGTTCGGGCGGCACATCTGGATCGGCCAGCGTGTCGTACGTGTACGCGTACCCGTGCGGCCATCGATTCACGGTGATGCCGACGATGTCCGCGGCTGGATCGAAGCCGCCGCTCCCGAGCATCCGCGCGAGCTGACGCCGGATCTCGAGCTCGAACTGCTCGAACGACATCGACAACAGCTCGTGCTGCCCCGCGCGGTGCTGCTCGCGCCGCGGCAGCCCCGGCTTGTTCGGATTCCTCACCAGCCGCACGATGATCGGCTCTTCCGCCGTCGTCACGCCGCGGTAGCCGCCGATCGATGTGCCCGGATCGAGACCACAGCTGGTGTGATACATGCCCGGCGCCGAGATGTTGGAGACCCCAAGCGTCTGAAACGCCGTCCAGCGGCGGATCAGGACGTTGTTGTACATCATCGGCACCTTGACGGAGTACGCGAGCGCGTCCTTCTGCGCAGCCGGAAGCTCCGGGACGAGCGACGGAATCAACGCGTTATAGCAGGCAAGGATCACGTGACGGGCGCGAATGCCGCTGGTCTTGCCGTCCCGCCGGTACGCGACGCGCACGTGCTCTGCGTGCCGCGGATCGCCATCGTGTTCGACGCGCACGACTGTGCTCCTCAGCCGGATCCGTACATCCGCTTTCGGATCGTCGAGCTTGCCGTACGCCATCGGCGCCTGGACGATCGTCTCCATCGTCTGCTTCCCGGGCAGCGCTGACGGCACCAGGCGGTTGACGAGCAGCCGCGCGATCGACGCGTTGCCGTCGGGAAAGTGAAACGTGTACGACGACTCGCGGAACTCTTCTTCGAACGTCAGCCCGAGACCGTTGAAGCCGACTGAACCGCGCCGCGCGGCCTCGAGCGCCGGCGTCGTATCCACGCGCTTGTTGTTGCGTCCGCCCTGCCCCAGGAAGAACGGCAACGCCTCGGGCGCCATCTTGGCGTGCTTCAGGAGAAAGTCCTGCCAGCTGATTCGCGCGAGCGCGGTTAGCTTCTGGTCGGTGGTCATGCCGGCCATGTAGTCGGGGTTCTTGCCGTACAGGCGAATCAAATCGCGGCGGGCGTGTTCGGGCAGCGGCACCTGCGCCAGGAACTCCGGCCACGGCAGACGTCCATTGCCGGCGACGAGGCGATCCTCGCCGAAGTGCTCCTTGTCGAAGAAGATCGACGGTCCGAGCTTCGCGAGCGCGCCGCGATTGGCGAACTCGCCGTTGCGCTCGACCTCGACGCCGAGCTCCTCGATCAACCGCTTCGCCGTGTAGCTGTACGGATAAGGCGTCGCGATGCTCTGGGTGCCGCCGTAGCCGATGAAGGTGCGGCCCTGGTACGTGAACTCGTTCCGCTTCGCGTGACCGCCGAAGTCGTCGTGATTATCGAGAATCAGCACGCGCTGATCCGAACCGAGCGCGCGGCGCCAGAAATGCGCAGCGGCGAGGCCTGAAATGCCGGCGCCGACAATCACCAGGTCGTAGACTTCGGCCGTGTCGACGTCGAGCGCGGGGAATTGCCGATACGCGCCTTGCTGCATCGGCGCGAACGCTTCCATCGCCGCGGGATAGTTGCCGCGAAGGCCGGTGAGCGCCGGAGGATAGTTTTCGGCCGCGGCGGGACGGGTTTGTGCGGCCCTCGGGGATCCGCCAGCTGCGTCGAGGGGTGCGATCGCCGACGAGGCATAGGCGCCGCCGAGCGCGACGGCGACCCCGTTGAGAAAATCACGCCGCGGGATCCGCCGGTCCATTCCGAGATCGCGCCGCTCTTTCAGGTCGCTCATCGCGAATACCTCACGGGACCGCTGATCGTAGTGGCGCAGCGCTTCAGCGCTGCGAACACGCGCCTCGCAGGGCTAAAGCCCTGCGCCACCACCAGGTGTCGGCACGCGACGATTCCACCGCCACCACGGATCGCGCGGGCGATAATAGCACCCGGGAGGTCGACGGGAGATGGCGTATCGCGCGTCAGCGGGGTGCAGTCTCGCCGCATCAATCGTGGCGGCGGCAACGCTTGCGATGCACGCGCAGCCTTCCGCCTCCGGCGACCTCGACGGCATCTGGAACTACGCGACGATGACGCCGCTCGAGCGGCCGCGCGATCTTGCCAGGGCGACGCTCACGCCGGCGGAAGCCGCCGAATACGAACGGTCGACGATCGAGCGTCAAAGCAACACCAACAACACGGCAGGACCGGACTGGTGGGATCCGGGCACACGGTTTCTCACCAACGGCCGCACGTCGTTGATCGTCGATCCCAGCGACGGCCGAGTCCCGCCGCAGACCGCCGAAGCGCAGCAGCGCGCCGCGGCTCGCGCGCAGGCAAGACGCGCGCACGGCCCCTCGGACGGTCCCGAGGATCGCGCGCTCAACGAACGCTGTCTCAACTGGACCGTCGCCGGGCCGCCGCTGCTGCCGGGCGTCTACAACAACAACGTGCAGATCATCCAGACGCGCGGCTACGTGGCGATCGTCTCCGAAATGATCCACGACGCGCGCATCGTGCCGATGGACGGACGGCCGCACGGCACGGTGCCGCAGTGGATGGGCGATTCACGCGGGCGATGGGAGGGCGCCACGCTGGTGGTCGACACGGTCGGCTTCACCGAGAAGACGGCCTTCCGGGGATCGACCGAGCACCTGCACCTGGTCGAACGCTTCACGCGCACCGGCGCTGACACGATCGAGTACCGCTTCACGGCCGAGGATCCGTCGACCTGGACGCACCCCTTCACGGCGATGTTTCCGCTGAAGAAAACAGGCGGCCCGATCTACGAGTACGCGTGCCACGAAGGCAACGCGCGGAGCATGATCGGCATGCTCATGGGTGCGCGGGCGCAGGAGAAGCCGAACGAGCGCTAGATCGCTTGTTCAGATCGCGCGCGAGAATCAGCTTCAGCGTGAGACGATCCGACGCGTCGGTCAGGCCGGCGCCGATCCCGGCCTCGATGTCCCATTCCTTCCAGGTGCGATCGACCACCGCGTAGATCTGGTGCACCTGTTCGCCCGCCGGCAGGAAGCCATGTACCGGCCCGAAGTCCGCGTACTCTTCAGCCGCCAGCGTCCAGCCTGACGAGAAGTTGTATGCGACACGCGTCGCCGGCACGAACTCGAGGTTCTTCAGCCCGTCGTACGCCGTGTCGACGATCGGGTTGATGATGATGTCGACCGGCTTCAGGTGCCAGCCGATGATCGGACGGACCTCCGACGTGAATCGCGAGGTGTCCCACCGGTTCGCGTTGATGCTGAACTCGAAATTCGCCCCGTAGAAAAATTTCCGGTCGTCGGCATTCGGCACGGCGAAGAGCGCGCGCAGCTTGAAGCCGTCGAGGCCGAAGCCGCTGTTCTTGTCCCTGCTGTAGAGCGGCAGGTAGAGGCCGGCCTCGAACCACGGCGTCACGCCCAGCGCCCACTCGGGGACCCCGTTCCAAGACTTGTCCGCCACGACCGCGCCCGGGAACGCCGGCGTCGTGATCCCTATCGGCGTAAAGTTGTTGTGAACGGTGAGATTGAACGTGCCGACCGGAGCGAGACCGCCGTCGTAGACCTGGATCTCGTCCGTCTGCGCACGAGCGACCGCGGGAATCAGGAGGAACGCGGCGAACAGACAGACCGCGATGGTGCGAGGCGCGAGACGATGGCCGGCCCGCGGCCCCGGTAGCATGGCGCGTAGTGTATCAAACGCGCCTCAATGATTTGAAAGCTACGGCGCCGGATTGAGCACGATTTGAATCATCTTCGCGTAGCGCACCGGCTTGCCATCCAGCTTCGCCGGCTCATACTTCCAGAGGCGCGTCGCGGAGATGAGCAGCGCGTCGTAGACCGAATGGACCGATTCCACCATTCGCGCTTCCTCGACGTTGCCGCGCTCGTCGATGATCAGCCGCAGCTTGCCGGTGCTGCCTTTCGGCAGCAGCGTCTTCGACGCGACCCAGACCGGCATCTGCTGCCTGATCGCGACCGGCGGCTGGAGAGTGCCGCCCGCGGAGTCGTCCGCGACCGGTTGAGACGCGCCCGCCGGACCTGGCGGCACGACTTGATTCGCCGGCGTGATCTGAGTCGCATTCCCGTTTCGGGCATTGGCCTGCGGCGCCGGAGGCGGTTCGGCCGGCGCGGGAGCGGGAGCCGGTGCGCTCGCCTTCGCGACGTTCGCCGCCGCGGCCGACGCGCTCAGATCGTGAAAGCCGGTGGCCAGCATTCGAAATTCCTTCAGGCTCGACAGCGACTTCGCATCGTCGTCGTCGAGAAACGTGAGCAGATCCTGAAACTGAGTCGCCGCGAGCGCGTACTCCTTGCGATCGAAGCTCAGTTTCGCCGATGCATACAGCTGTTCGGTCACTGACGGGAGCAGCCGCTTTCTGACCTCGGCGAACGCGGCCTGCATGCGAGGCGGCGCTTCTCCAGGAGAGAGCCGGTAGAGCGGATCGCGAGAGAAGACGATCTCGATCGCCTTCTGCGCGTCGTTCGTCCGGTTGAGCGCGAGGAGGCAGAGCGCGCGGTAGCGCTGAACCTCTTCGACGTTGTTTTCCGGCTGCGTGCGGCCCAGATTGTCCAGCAGCTGGAGCGCCTCGTCGAACGACGCCGAGTCGTACAGCGTTTTCGCGTCGTCGAGTTGGTTGGACTGTGCCCGGGCGCCTGTCGCGGCAGCGAACAGACAGATCACGAACGCGCAGAAAAGACGTGCTCTCATTTCCGCAGATCCACAGAAACACGGGTTGGTTCACTGGCGGTCACAAGGAAGGTCTGGCGCCGTTCTCCGAATTGAGGATTGCGGAACACCACTTCGTGCTCGCCGATCGGCAGCTTGAGATTGGCCAATGGCGTGTCGCCGACCCGGCGGCCGTCAATCGAGGCTTCCGCCCACGGCAACGCGTTCAGATTCACCACACCGTCGGGGAGATCGACCTTCAAGCTGGCGGCGGCGCCCGCAGGCACCTGGACGACCTGCGTGCGCTGATACCCGAGACGTGTGTTGACGATCTTGAGCGTGTGTTTGCCGGCCGACATCATGATGCGGTCGGTTTCGCTCGTGCCGAGGCGGCGATCGTTTTCGAAAATCTGCATGACCACTGGCGACGTCAGCGACACCCAGCCGAACGATCCGCCCTGTCCCATCGACACGACGAGCGACGCCGTCTGTCCCCGCTGCACGGTGACGGTTCGCTGCACGGAGCCGGACTCCCCGTGAATGACCACCGCGTGCTGACCGGGCGTCAGATCGTCGACAGTGACCGGCGACACGCCGCGAGCCTGGCCATCAACCGAGACGCGAGCTCCCGGCGGATCGGACGTGACAACGAGCTGTCCTCCCTGCGCGACCAACTGGCGCGGCTCAAGATCGACGTGGTGCAGGACCTCGGCGCCTGCCTTGATGTTGACCTCGAAGCTGCGCGACACATCGCCACGATTCAACAGGACCGTATGCGCGCCGCTCGGCAGGGAAAGCGTCAGCGGCGTGACCCCGCGCGGCTGCTGGTCGACGATCACTTCGGCGCCGGTTGGCTGGGAGATGATGGCGAGTTGACCGACTTGAGGCGCGGGAGCGCCAGCCCACCAGCGCGGCGCAAGCACCGCGAGCGCAATTGCGAGCCCGACGCCGACGAGTGCGGCGACGATCAACCAGATCGTCCGCGCCGACACCTTCTGCTCGCTCGGGAAGTCCGCGATCGGGCCCTCGGCCTTCTTGAACGTCAGGAGCTTCATGAAGGCGCTGGACGGCTTCGGTGGCGCCGGCGCCCTGAGCGGCCGGGTCGGACGAATCGGGTGCGGCTCGGCGGCTAGTGGATGCTCATCGCGCTGAATCGCGTCTTTGTTGGCAGCCATATCGGTCCAATCGTCGCGGACACAGCCAACGGCGTGCCAGCGGTTGATATTCGCGTCGATCCGAAAACGTCAGCATCCGCGCGGTTAGCGAATGACAAGACTGTTTTCGGGTCCCAGATTGTCATCCCTCACGGAGACTTAAATCAGCGCTGGGCTAAGAATCCACCGACCCGGAATGCGGCAACGCCGGCGGCAAACGACAGGCGACGGAGGCATTGGCTCGTCCAGCCAACTCAGCCGTAGTCAACAGTTTATCCGCGTCGGGATTCTTCGGTTCTCGCCTGGTCGCGTTGTTCAGACGCCCGGGTTCAGCGCCAACAGACGACAGAAGAGAACAGCAATTCTATGCGGCAAACACGGATTCGTATAACGGGAGGGCAACGACACGACTACGCCAGCGTGCCGGCTTCGCGCGTTGAGGGTTCGAGACGCTCAGAGACGGGCACCCAGGTGCGGTCCCGCGGACCTGCGTACTCGGACTGCGGTCGAATGATGCGATTGGCGCGCCGCTGTTCGAACGCGTGAGCGATCCATCCGCTCACGCGGCTGATGGCGAAGGTCGGCGTGAAGAGCGGCACATCGAAGCCGAGTCCGTGCAGGAGCAGCGCGGTGTAGAACTCCACGTTGGTCTGCAACCGCCGGCCCGGTTTGTAGAGCTCGAGAAGCCGCAGCGCTTCCGCCTCGACGGACCGCGCCAGCGTGTAGAGCGACATGTCGCCGCCGCGCGTGAACATCCGCTCGGCGGCCTTCGCGAGCACGTCGGCTCTCGGATCGCGCACCTTGTAGACGCGGTGACCGAAGCCCATCAGCTTTTCGCCCGCCTCAATCTTCCGTCGCAGGACCTCGGTGGCGCGAGACGCGTCGCCGATTTCGAACACCATGTCGAGCGCCGGCCCCGGCGCGCCGCCGTGAAGCGGTCCCTTCAGTGCGCCGAGCGCGCCGACGATGGCCGATACGAGATCCGATCCGGTAGAGGTGATCACACGCGCGGTAAACGTCGAAGCGTTGAGCCCGTGATCGATCACGGTGTTCAGATATGTTTCGAGTCCCCTGACACGCTCCGGATCCGGCACGTCCCCGCCGAGCATGTAGAGGAAGTTGGCGGCGTGGCCGAGATCGATCCGAGGCGCCAGCGGCTCCTGACCGCGCAGCAGCCGCCAGTACGCGGCCACGATGGTCGGCATCCTCGCCACGATGACGGCCGCCTCCCCGGACTCGAGGGAGATCGTGTCCGCTGCCATGCGCAGCGCGTCCATCACGTCGACCTGGCGCCGGGCGCACTCGCGGAGCAGCGCGAGCGTCGCCTCCGGAATGCCGCGCGCCGCCGCGAGCGTCCCGCGGAACACCTCCAGCTGCGCCGCGGATGGCAGATCGCCGTGCCACAGCAGCCACGTGGTCTCCTCGAACGTCGCATGCGCCGCGATCTGATCGATCTGATATCCGGCGATCACGAGCTCGCCCCGCTCGCCGTCGACGTGACTCAGGTGCGTGGTCGCCGCGACGACTCCATCCAGTCCACTGCTCGCCATACCGCCAACGTAGCGCCCGGGTATGATGCTGTCAACGTTGATTGGTGAATCAATATGAATGACCGGCACCTCGCGTGGATCGACGCCGCGCAGGCCTCGCAGCTCCTGGGCGTGAGCCGCACGACCCTGTATGCGTACGTCAGCCGCGGATTCGTCCGTTCTCAGGCGTCTCCCGGCTCGACGCGGGAGCGGACCTACTCGAGAGACGACGTGGAGCGGCTGCGCCGGCGGACCGAAGAGCGCCGCGCGCCCGACAAAGCCGCGGCCCACGCACTGCAGTGGGGCATGCCCATCCTGGAGTCGTCGATCGCACTGATCGACGGCCGCCGTCTGTTCTATCGCGGGCTCGATGCCACCACGCTGGCACGATCGCGATCGCTCGAGGAGGTCGCGGCGCTGATCTGGACGGGGCACTTCGAGACGATGCCTCCGCCGCCGGTCTCGCGCGTGGCGCCGCCGGATGCCCGCGCGCCGTTCGTGACGCGCGCGCAGATCATGCTGGCCCTGGCTGCCGCGCGCGATCCGCTCGCCTTCGATCTGCGTCCGTCGAGCGTGGCGCTCACGGGGAGCGGGATCCTTCGACTCCTCACGCGCGCCGCGATCGCCCGCGATCAGCGGGACGGCAACGTCGACGCGCAACTGGCGCGGCAGTGGCGTGTCGGCGCCGCCGGCGCGGATCTCGTTCGGGCGGCGCTCGTGCTCTGCGCCGACCACGAATTGAACGTGTCCTCATTCACCGCGCGGTGCGTCGCCTCTTCAGGCTCACATCCCTACGCCGTCGTCAGCGCCGGGCTGTCCGCGCTCGAAGGCCCGAAACACGGCGGCGCCAGCGCGCGGGCGGAGGCGATGCTCGCCTCCCTGCGGCGGGAACGTTCACTTCGTACCGCCCTGAGCGCCCGGCTGCGGCGGGGCGAAGCGATCCACGGCTTCGGACACCCGCTGTACCGCGACGGGGATCCGCGCGCGCAGCTGCTGCTCGATCTGCTCAGCGAACGATGCGCGAGATCCGCCGAGTACCGCTTCGTCATGGAGTTCGCTCAGACGGCGGCCAGCGTCACCGGTGAACTACCCAACATCGACTTCGGGCTCGCCGCGGTCACCCGGGTGCTCGAGCTGCCCGCGGGTTCGCCGCTGGTTCTCTTTGCCATCGGCCGGAGCGTCGGCTGGATCGGGCACGCCATCGAGCAGTACGCGACGGGCCAACTGATTCGTCCGCGCGCCAAGTATGTCGGCGTCCCGCCCGCGGGGTGATCGGCGCTTTTGGCGTTACCAGACGTGGACGCGGGCGGCTGGCTCGACGTACAGCCGCTGCCCGGGAACGACGTCGAACGCCTCGTACCAGGCGTCCAGGTTGCGGACCGTGTTGAACCGGTACATCTCGGGCGCGTGATCCGTGGCGAGCTGCGCGCGCATGGCCGTCTCGTTCAGCTTCGCGCGGAACGCCTGGGCGAACGCGATGAAGAACTCCCGGTCCTGACGACGACGGTCGGCCTTGTCAGCGGCCTTTGCACCGGGAGTATTCCGGTATGCCTCGAAGGCGGCCGTGAGGCCGGCCAGATCGGCCACATTCTCCGTGCGGGTCAATCGTCCGTTCACATGGACGCCGGGGAACGGCTCGTACTCCGAGAACTGTCGAACGAGTGGTTCGGCGATTGCCTCGAACTTCGCGGAGTCCGCCGCCGTCCACCACCGCTCCATCCGGCCGTCAGGCTGGTAGTCCGCGCCGAGCACGTCGACGAAGTGGCTCACGTCGTGACCGATGATCGCGCCGATGGCCCCGTACGTCGCCGCATCCGATGCGGCAGCGTCGTACTTGGGCGGCTGCAACAGCGCCGCGGAAAACGTGTAGGCGTTCTGCTGGAAGACCAGCACCGCTCCTGCCGTCTGCGGCGGCATCACCCACTCATGCGGATCGTACGGTTTGCCGAGCCGCGCGATCGCGTGACGACGGGTGCGTTCGGTGACGCGATCGAGATTGCCGAACGCATCGCCGGCGTCGACGCGAAGATCGGTCCAGCCTTCCCACGTCTCCGGGTATCCGATGCCGACGTACAGCTTGTCGATCTTCTCGACCGCGATCGTCCGGCTCTCGGGCGACAGCCACGCGGCGCGCGCGACGCGATCGCGGAATGCAGCCGTCACGTTCGCGATGATCCGGCGCACGCGTGCCTTCTCGGTGGACGGAAAGTAACGTGCGGCGTACAGCTCGCCGATGGCATCGGCCATCGCCGACTGAGTGACGGCCGTCGCGCGCTGCTGGCGAGTGCGCCTGTCGCCGTGCATGCTCGCCGCCGCCTCGGCGAACGCGCGCGGGAGGACGCCGGCGTGCTCGTCGATCGCGTGAAATCGGAGATAGTCCTTCCACGATTCGAGCGGTTGAGAAGCGACGAGCGCGGCGACGCCCTTCACCGCGGACGGCTGCCAGGCGACGATCGCCGGCTGGCTGCCGAGTCCCGCGGCGTCGAAGAAGGCCTCCCAGTCCATGCCCGGCGCTTCGTGCATGAAG